>JADFYH010000001.1 GCA_015233135.1 Deltaproteobacteria bacterium | reverse complement strand
CATAGGCGAGGCTCCTTTCTTGTCCTTTTCAAACCAAGAAATCCTCGCCTTCTTTTTATCTCTAAGCAAAATTAAACTTTCCTTACTTTTTGCTCTTTTTTACCCCCAGTAATTAAATGCATCCAAACACAAAATTTCACACAACCTTTTCCGCAAACTGCCGATAAGCCTCTCGCATGGGAAATAACGTACGCACAAACATCACGAATTCACAGGGTTGGGGGGCAGGAGATAGACCCTACAACCGCACCATCCCGCATGTGCCCGAGGTGCCTGAAGTGGGTGACGCGGCGGATTTGCAGCGCCTGTTGCAGGAGCGCCCCCAGGATGCCTTGCGCCTGGCCCAGCGTCTGTTGCGGGAAGAAGGGCAGGGGAAGCAGCTCTCCTTTCGCTATCTGCAGCAGATGTTTGGGGAGTCTTTTGAATCTTACCGAAACGATCAGTTTGCCCTCAACCAGGAAAACCGCTTCGAACAAAGCCAATCGCGCATGGCCTTGCTGGGTGAGCTGTTGAATCGCCTTAAAGATCATCCGGTCTACGGACGGGAAGCCAGCGCTTTACTGGCGGAATATGAAAGGATTTCGGGATTCAATGAACTGGAGAGTACCTTCAGAAGTGGAACCGGAATTCTAGGTCGCAACTCCTTCGAACGCATGGGGGCCTTTATCAGCTTGGGCTCCAGCGTTGCCGGAAGCCTGGGTGGTTTGGCCTCCGCCTATTTTGGAATGCGGGGAAATTTGGGGATGAGCATTGCCTCGGGTGTGGCCAATGCCCTGTTTCAAAGCGGGCTGCAACTGCTGCATCAGTATGGCGAAGGAAGCGATTTAGGCAATAGGCAGATAGCCGGAGAATTGGGCGAAGCCGCTGCGGCCGCAGTGGCCTGCAGTTTTGTGGCCTATGGGGCCGGAAGATTAGAAGGCATGGGTCTAGTGACGAGAGAGTCTTCGCTGCTGATCCGAGGCGCCTGGGGCCTCAGCAAGTTTTGGCTGGATGTGGGGGCCGAATATCTGTGCAACGGGTGGAGTCCAGTGAAAAGGCTGCTAGGTCTTGAACCTCAAGGCTTTGCCAGCACCAGCCAAGGACTAGCCTATGGACTGGTCGCCAATGCCCTGGGAGAAATTTTAGGCGATGCCGCCGGACATTTGGCGCATCCCGTGACGCATCACATTGAACACAGAACTGAGGCCTTGGTGAATCGGGCCCTCGCGAGTGATCCACTTCTGAGGGAGTATTTGCGAAGTCAAAATCCGGCAAATGAGGATGAAAACCCCATTTGTCATCCCGGACTCGATCCGGGATCCTGTGGAGCACAGCGGGATTCCAGCCTGCGCTGGAATAACACACGCTCATATACATTTGGATCCATCGCTGCAGGGATGGCGACACTTCTTGGTGGAGAGTTGCTGGCAGGTTCCGATGTGTGGGCCAATACAGTTTCTACGCTGCATTCCAGCTCTTCGTCTGCTTCGTGGGGGCAGTGGATTCTGTCTGCCATTGTGACCTCTCTGGCGGTGGCTGGAAATTGGGTATTTGACTTCCAACTGACTGAAGAGACTGGAGATGATCCTCTTGTAGGATCTACAACTCCTTCTACTGAAAGCACATCAAGTGTTTTGGATCCCTTTGAAAAAGAGAATGAAGGCCTAAGAAATTTTGCCACTCGAATAAGAGATATCCAGGTTCGTCGAGGGGTTTTTAGGGGAGCAATGCATGGAGACAAACTCTGGGAGGCCTTTCATACGGCGGAATTAAGTGCCCGATGGAAAAATAATATACGTTACCTGATTCAATCCTATCACAGTACAGAATCTGAGGAAATTGCCAATGCGGACATTTTTTTTGACGTGATGAGGGCACTTCCTACGTTTTGTGAAGTTTTATATAGGTCTGGTCTTACGGGGGAACAAATAGAAGCAAACTTCCACACCCTTGTTTCGGTAGAGCGTTCACAGTTGGCAGAAGTGCTCTCGAATTTTGCATCCGCTTATGAAGCTTTGGGGGAAGTAGCCTGGACATCCAATGAAAAAAATGATTTTCTAACTCGTTTGGCTGTAGCTGCCCGTTCCCAGGCAGGTCTTGTTTTTTCTAATTTTTGTGTTGTTTTTAAGGAATATCGAGTTGCTGCTCCAAACAGCGAAATAGAAACGAGTGAAATACTAGAATATCTTGCCTTAAAAGAAATTTTCACTGTTATTATTATTGCTCAAAATCGAGAAGGTTCTCGAAGAGATATAGAAAGTACCCTCCCTGCACAAATTAAAAAAATAAAAACTGCACTTGGTTGTCACACTCCTTCATTGGCTCAATTATGCGAATTGACTCAGTCTCTTCCCAGTGCAGATTTGCCCAGTATTAATCGTTTGAGGTGGCTTGCCATTCAAATTCAAAACAAGATGAATAGTCCAGAAGGAGATTATTTTAGACAACAAATTCATAATTTCCCCAGCCCAAAAAATATCGAATTAATTAGAGGTGTTCTGTTTCTTGAAAGAGAAAAAAGTACAGCCAATTTACAGGGGATTGCCCATCTTGAAGAAGCTTTAACTCTTGCTCAACAAATTTATTTGGGAAATTTTAATTTGGCCTTATTTCGCCGAACCCTTGGGGGAAGTCTTCGGGAGGGAATTCAATTTCCAACGGCAGAGGAGGTGTCTCCAGAAAGATTGGCGCAGCTGGCCATTGCTACACGGAGATTTTGGGAAGATCAGCGCAAATTACTCACGCCCCAAGAATGCCTTTATTTAGCTCAATTGTCCGTAGCTCTCCAACGTTTTGCCTTTGCCCATGCCGCTTATCAAGAAGGAGAAGTTCCTTCTGCCTCTCAGGCTCAAAGAATGGCGCTGTTGATTGCAACACTTTATGGTAGTGGTTATGGCAATGAGGGGTGGCTGGCAGTGGCAAGAGAGTTGAATGCCTTGCAGGCTCAATGGAATGAGCTGAGCGCGTTTAAAAGAGAAGAAAGGCTGCGACGACAGGCCGTGCTCGCCCGAGAAATGGCTAGAAAAGTACGTTCTTCTTATCAAGATAATTTAGGTCCTTTGGTAGTGCGCTATGGAGAATCTTTAGGCCTCGCTGAACAGGATCAAGCCGATTATGTGGCTGCCCAATATCGTGCGATGGCGGTGTTTCAATTGGGACGGCACAGCGATGCTTTGGCAGGAATTGCAGCGGCGGGTGATCCCAAGGTCGCCCAACAAGTGTTGGAACTTTTGAGTAGCCCCTGGCCGGAAGTAGAGTATCGACCTTATTTTCCGGGGGATGAAGATTTCCCCAAAGACCGGCGAATCACGGGAGGCAAAGCCGCAGGCCTGGCTTGGTTAAGAAAACATCGTCCTCAAAATACTGCACCTTTTTTTGTGTTGCCTGCACAAAATAGAACGGCAGTCCCTCAGACAGAAGCCGCCTTGGCGCAAGCTCAGTCAAGGCTTAGCCAGGAAGCTGCCCGTGAATTAAAAATCCACCCGGGTGAACTTCGTTTTGCGGTACGTTCCGGGGCCTGCATCAGTATGCCCGGCATACTTTCTACGGAGTTAGATGTTTCTTCGGCAGAAATTGCTGAAGCCAGTGCCAAGGTGCATCAATCGTGGAGAACGGCAAACGCGCTTGAATATCGCCGTATGCAGGGAATCCCAGATTCGTGGGGGTCTGCGGTGGTGGTGGTTCCCATGTTGGATTATGCGCGAGATAGAAACAGCGGTTCGGGAGTGGTGGTCAGTTCGGGAGTAAATGAAATCGATGTCACTTATGGATGTCAGAAACCGGGTGAAGCGATTGTCGCTGCTTCTCTCAATCAAAAGAGCGATCCTTTACCGGGTGAGACGGAAAGACAACTTCGAGAAGATATTGCTTCTTTTGAACAAAAACGCGGTGAACCGGTAGAAGTAGAGTTTGTCGTTGTTTCGGGGCATATCTGGTACCTCCAAATTCGCCGAGCCAACCTCAACCATGAAGAGGCCATTCGATGGTATGCCCGAAAGCTACGCGAAAAAAGAATCTCGCAAGAGTTTGCCCTGGAACGCCTGGGCGGGAGACCTGCACTCGAAGAGGCACGCGTCATCCATGAGGTAGTTATCCCCACAGACCCTCGGGCACTTATTTATGAAGGACGACCGGGCATTGGAGCCCCTTACACAGGACGAATTGCCCAAAGCGCAAAAGAGATTGCTGAAATTCAGGCTTCGGGTGCAAGAGCGGTTTACTTAGCCTCTACTGGGGATTCTCACGATGAAGTCGTGAATGCCCTTCAAGCCGGCGCCGTTCTTTTAGCGGTCAATGCCGATCAGTCTCATTTAATGGCGCATGTGCATCGACAAAATCTTCCTTCTCTTCAGGGGACAAAATTTGAAATAAAAGGAAGACAAATAAATTTGGCTGCTCGTTCGCTTCAAACAGGAGCGACAGTGACTATAGATCCCGCGCACGGCCGACTTTATGAGGGGGCTCTTTCTACCCGTGAAGGGCCCAGCGCTGTTTTAAATGACATCGAATTTCTGCTGAATCCAGAAAGAGAAGCTTTATTGAGAGATTCCTCAGCCCCCGAGCTCCAAGCAATTCTCAAACGCTATCCCGAACGAGAGGCTCTTTTAAGACAAGCCGCAGAACAAGCACTAGCCCTGTATCGAGAGGCCTTTGTGCATTTTGTGTATTATCAAATCTTAAGCGAGGGAAGCCGCGCCACAGACATACATGCCCTTTATAAGGCTTTTGAAATGGAGAGAGAGTATTGGATAAAGTTGCATGAAGTTATGGGAAATATTGCCGACTATCTGACACAGACTCGTCCTGTCACCGAGCAAAGGTCTACCTTTTTTGCCTTTCAAAGTCGGTCTCAACTTTTGTTGTATTTAAATTATTATCTGGCAGCCATTGCTGCGTCTTCAGCGGAGGGAAAAGTACATGAATTGGCTCTTACCCGCTTGGCGAATGAAATGGGAGTGCAGGGAGATCAGCGCGACTGGAGCCGGATGAGGCAACAAAGAGAGTATGAATTGGAGTTTCTTTTTGATTTTGTTTGCAGGCAGTTGGCAAGTTCCCCTCAATTTTTTGAAAGGCATCCGTTGCGGATAGAAAGAGATTTTTCTGAAGCAAAATCTTATTTAAGAAATGATCACGTCGATCGGTCTTCTTTAGAAGAACTCAGGCGAAAAATTCTTCCTGTTTCTCCGGCGGGATCAAGACCCCGCCTGCTTTTGGTGGGCCTAGGGCGTGAATGGGCCCAGGTGGAACATGCCGTGGCTCAAGGTTATGATGTGGTGGTGGTAGAGCCCAGAGAAGAGTTGGCAGATTATTATGAAGGTTATCGTGAGAGAATAGAGGCCCTCGCAAGCCAAGGAGTTCAGGTAGAAACTATTTGCGCAGACATTTGTGATCCAACCTTATTTTCTCAACTGGGACGAGAAAGCTTTGAGAGCATTGAATATCAGTATGCCTCAGACACGCAAGAAATGGACACCCAGGTAATTAGTGGCTTGCTCAAACCCGGAGGAGTTTTTCTTCAATACCATCCTTTTAAAATTTGCCGGGAAGATTTAGTTCATCACTGCCGTTTTAGAAAAATTTTTGCTGCAGAAAATGTCAAAGCTCCTTTGGATACCCACTCCACGCGCTTGGCTTATCCCCTTGGAAACCATGTGTTGATGCTTCAAAAACCTTTAGCAAATAGGAGAGCAAGCCGAACTACAGAAACTGGTTTGAGCTTGGAGCAACTGGCAGAATTTTCGACTTCTCCGCTAGAAGATTTGCATTATCTTCCGACGCAATATGATGTTGCGACGCTGATTGAAGACGGCCTGCAACATCCGCTAGACCTGGTGCGCCAGGCTTATGAGACTTTAAAGAGGCAATTGTTCGCTGTTCTTCCGGGCTTAGGTAAAGTTACTGCAGTGCTCTTAAGCCTGGGTCTGGCGAGTTTTTTAAATTTGCCTTCGGCGCATGCTGCTGTTCTTTCCGGATCTCACATGAGTGCCTCTTCTTTTTCAGGCTGGCAGTGGGTTTTTTCTGCGGTGATGACGGTAGCTGCTGCTGCAATGCGTGTTGATAGCGCTGATATCCTCTCTGGTCATGTGCAAAACCAATTAGAGGACTTGGTTCTTGCCCAGGAAGCTGGGTTTGAAAAAGAGAGGTTAGTGTTAGGGAGGGATAGCTTACTTGATTTAACAAGAAAAAATCGGGCTGAAGCTTTAGAGCTCTTACTCGAAGTCGAAGAAAAAAGACATTTTGGAGTGCAACTCAAAGAGGTCGTCTACGCGATGGGAGATTTAGTTCATCAAGGAACTCCTCCGGAAAATGCATTTACTCAATTGTCTGTTCGCATTCGAGCTTCGCAAAAACCCTATTTTGTTTATCGCGGCTTAAGAGAGACTGAACTAAAGGTTTGGCAACTTGCTCATGCACTTTTGCAAAGAGTTCCCAATATTCAAAAACAAGGTGCCGTTCAGGAATTTATAGATTTTCATGTAAGACAAAGCTCTTCCCAAATAGCAGAAATGGGGAAGGCTATTTCACTGTCTTTGCAGCAAGAAGAAGCTTCTTCTATCCGCATTGGTCTTAAAACAAGAGTCTTGCTCTATGATTTATTTCGTAATTTATCGATGGTGGACATGTTTTTTAGTAGCACACCCGAAGCGGTAGGCGAAGGTTCTGCTCATACTTTTGCAAGAATGGGTGGCTACATGATACGCCTGGCATTGACTGTGGATGGTGTCTTAAGAATGAATCCAAATTTGGCCTGGCATGTGGCCATTCGAAAAAGTGATGGAAATTTGGAACAATTACTCAATGGGTTTGATCCGGCTCAGATTTATCAAAAACCCCATTTCCCGTCTGCACCAATTGCAGAGGCTGTTACTAATTTGACCTCAAGCAAAAGAAGCGATGCCAAGGTGCTTCCCATTTATTTACCCCCACAGCTCGCGGAGTTGCTACAAGCAGTTTTTAGATATTCCCCCAGTAAACATTTACTTCATTATCCGAATATTCGAAGAGGCGTTGATAGAATTATAGAATGTTGGAAATGCGGAGAACGTTCAGAGATTCAGGCTCGCTGTGAAGAAATAGGGACTAATATGGCGGCCGCTTTTTCGTGGATTAGTTCGCTGGGAATCAGAGGATGAGTCCCGAGGATAGCATTCTTTGGATAGGTATTTTAATCAGAGGGTCGGGGTGAGGTATGATCCCTCAAGCTCGTTTTTTCGCTGTATCCATTCCTCCCAAATATCTTTTCAAATATTGCCCCGTATACGAATGCTTCAGGGCCGCAAGCTCTTCTGGGGTCCCCTGACCAATAATTTCGCCACCACCACTACCACCTTCGGGGCCCAGGTCGATGATCCAATCGGCGGTTTTGATGACATCCAGATTGTGTTCGATCACCAGCACGCTGTTTCCGCCTTCTACAAAGCGATGCAACACTTCCAGCAATTTTTGGATGTCGGCAAAATGGAGCCCAGTCGTCGGTTCATCCAGAATATACAGGGTTTTGCCGGTGCTGCGTTTGGAGAGTTCCTTGGCCAGTTTGATGCGCTGGGCCTCTCCGCCCGATAGGGTGGTCGCTGCCTGTCCCAACTCGATGTAGGAAAGCCCTACCTCCACCAGTGTCTTTAATTTTGAGGCAACGCTGGGGATGGCGGCGAGTAGCTCCAAGGCCTTTTCCACACTCATTTTGAGAAGGTCGGCAATGGAATGCCCTTTGAATTTAATCTCCAGGGTTTCGCGATTGTAGCGCAGGCCTTTGCATTCTTCGCACTGCACATAAATATCGGGCAAAAAATGCATTTCAATTTTAATGAGGCCATCGCCCTCACAGGCCTCGCAGCGTCCCCCTTTTACGTTGAACGAAAAACGTCCCGCCTTGTAGCCTCTCACTTTTGCCTCGGGCAGGGCGGCAAACAAATCGCGAATAGGAGTAAAAAGCCCGGTGTAGGTAGCGGGGTTCGATCGGGGCGTGCGACCGATGGGAGATTGATCAATATTGATAATCTTATCCACCTGATCCAGCCCGATCATTTCATCGTGCTTTCCCGCCGTCTCGCGCGTGCCATGCAGTTGCTGGGCGAGCGCCTTGTAGAAGGTGTCGTTGATTAAAGTGGATTTTCCGGATCCTGAAACACCGGTGATGCAGGTGAAAACACCCAAAGGGAGATCCACAGTGATATTTTTCAGGTTATTCTCGCGACAGCCTTTCAGGGTAATTTTTCCTTTGGCCTTGCGGCGCACAGCAGGCAGCGCAATTTTTTCTTTTCCCGAAATAAAAAGCCCGGTGAGAGAATTTGGATTTTTACAAATATCTTCGGGCCTGCCTTGCGCGATAATCTCACCGCCATGCACCCCAGCACCCGGGCCCATGTCAATCACATGATCGGATTCCAAAATGGTTTCTTCATCATGTTCGACGACAAGCACCGTATTGCCGAGATCGCGTAGTCTCTTGAGGGTGGCCAGAAGTTTGGAATTGTCGCGCTGGTGAAGCCCAATCGAAGGTTCATCCAGGATATAAAGCACGCCCACCAGACTGGAGCCAATCTGCGTGGCCAGTCGAATGCGCTGGGCCTCGCCGCCGGAGAGTGTGCCACTGGTGCGATCCAGCGAGAGGTAGTCCAGTCCCACATTGGATAAAAAAGACAGGCGCTCGCGGATTTCCTTGAGGATGCGGGAGGCGATTTCAAACTCCTGAGTGCTTAGCAAATATTCAGACCTCACCCTAACCCTCTCCTTCCTAAGGAGAGGGGACGAAGATTTTTCCCCCTCCTTTGTAAGGAGGGGGTCAGGGGGCGGTAGAGAATTTGGAGAGTTATTCTGAAGCCCCTCAAAAAACTCCAAACACTCCTTCACTGACATCTGCGTCACTTCATAGATATTTTTTCCAGCCACCTTTACCGCCAGGGCCTCTTTTTTCAGACGACTTCCGGCGCAGAGGGGGCAGGCCTGAAAATTCATGTAGCGTTCCAATTCCTCGCGCATCCAATCGCTTTCGGTTTCTTTGTAACGACGCGAAAGGTTGTTGCAGACCCCTTCAAAGCTGGCCCTGTAATAACCCATCGAGATTTTTTCCTCAGATCCATTCAGCAAGATCTCCTGAATTTTTTTGGGCAGTTTATTCCAGGGGCTGTTGAGAGAAAATTTGTAATGTTTGGAGAGTGCCACCAGATAATTCTCATAATAATTGCCTTTGCCGGTTTTGGAATACCAAGGCGCAATCGCTCCTTCATTGATGGAAAGCTGAGGATTGGGAACCACGAGCTCCGGGTCAAAATACATCTTGTGCCCCAGGCCGGCACATTCCGAACAAGCCCCGTGCGGGCTGTTGAAAGAAAAAAGACGGGGTTCAATTTCAGAGTAACTGACGCCACATGCAATGCAGGCGAAGTTGGAGGAGAAAAGGAGTTCCAAGTTTCCACCCTCACCCTTACCCTCTCCCCTCGAGGGAGAGGGGATTCGATTTCCCCTCGCCCCTTGGGGGAGAGGGCTAGGGTGAGGGGACGAATCACCCACCACCTCCACCTTCACCAATCCCTCCCCATACTTCAAGGCCGTCTCCAACGAATCCGCCAGCCGCGTTTGAATGCCTTCTTTCATCACCAGGCGGTCAATGAATAAATCGATGCTGTGTTTTTTCTTTTTGTCCAGCTTGGGGAGTTCTTCAAAGCTATAAGTCTTGCCATCAATTTTCATGCGCACAAAACCTTCAGTCTTAAACTTTTGAAGTTCTTTGCTGTACTCGCCTTTGCGGTCGCGAATTACGGGGGCCAGGAGATGCAGTTTAGTGCCAGCGGGCTGTCTTAAGATTTGATCCACCATCTGCGAAACGGTTTGAGCCGCAATCAATTTTCCGCATTGGTAGCAGTGGGGATGCCCGACGCGAGCAAAGAGCAGGCGCAGATAGTCGTAAATTTCGGTCACCGTCCCCACGGTGGAGCGGGGATTACGGCTGGTGGATTTTTGTTCGATGGAAATCGCGGGCGATAAACCTTCGATGGTGTCGACATCCGGTTTGCCCATCTGCTCCAAAAATTGACGCGCATAAGACGAAAGCGATTCGACATAACGACGCTGGCCCTCGGCATAAATGGTGTCAAAGGCCAGAGAAGATTTTCCCGAGCCTGACAAGCCGGTAATCACCACGAGTTTATTGCGTGGGATGTGGACATCAATATTTTTTAGATTATGCTGGCGCGCACCTTTGACGATGATTTCCTGGGGTTCCATTTTTTTGAGATAAACATTCGATGGGAAAAAAACAAGAGGGTGTTTATATTGAGGAGTAATTAAGATAAAACGGCTGTCATCTCGAGTAAAGCGAGAGATCTAGTTGGTTTTCCAATTGCATCCACGGGATCTCTCACTGTGTTCGAGATGACAGCGTAGTGCAAACGTCACATTTCAATCATCCTCTTCGCCTCTTCAATCATCTTCTGTGCCTTTTCCAGAGTAGGGGCCTCGGCGTAGACCCTCAGCAAGGGCTCGGTTCCCGAGGGGCGGATCAGCAGCCAGGAATCATCCGCTAAAATAAATTTAAAACCATCTTTGAAATTATTTTTTACAATCTTTTCTCCGCATAAATTTTGGGGAGGGCCTTGATTCATCTTCTGCTTAATTGCCGTAATTTGTTCTTGGGGGACATGCAGGTCCTCCCGCACAAAGTGCAGCGGGCCTACTTCTTTTTGCAGGTCTTCAATAATCTGAGAGATGGGTTTTTGATGCCGGGCCAGTATGTCCAGCAAAAGCAGGCCAGATAAGATTCCATCCCGCTCGTACACGTGATGCGCCATGCCCAGGCCGCCGGATTCCTCTCCGCCCATGAGAGGCGTTTTCGACTCCAAAAATTTCTGACAGATGTATTTGAATCCAATGGGAGTTTCGTGAAGGGGAAGATTAAATTTTTTGCAAAGTCGGGCCACCATTTGGGTGGTAGAAACGGTGGTCACTACATCCCCGCGACGATTTTGTTCGAACACCAGATGGCGTAGGAGGAGCGAAAAAATCTTGTGCGAATCAATAAAATTTCCTTTTTCATCCACTGCGCCAATGCGGTCTGCATCGCCATCCGTCGCCAGGCCAATGTCACATTTTTGGGTGACGATGGTTTTGAGGAGGGCCTTTAAATTCTTTTCAATGGGTTCCGGATTCACGCCGCCAAAACCCGGATTGGCGTCACAACGGATTTCGGTGATTTCTTCTCCCAAGACTTCCGCGACAAAGCCAGAGCCTGCGCCATACAGAGAATCCACCGCAATTTTAAGTTTTGATTTTTTGATGCGAGGGATATCCACTAAAGTTCGTAGATGCTCGATGTAGCGCTGAGGGCTGAAGGTCTTCACCCAGACTTTTTTTTCCGCTTCTTCAAAAGACATAAAAAGAGCGCTGCGTTTTGCGGCGTCGTTTTTCACAATCTGCTCTTCAATTTTTTGACAATATTCCGGCGAGGCCGAACCGCCGTAGCTTTCTTTAAACTTTACGCCATTCCATTGGTAAGGATTATGCGAAGCGGTGATGACAATGCCCGCCAAGGCTTTTTCTTCTTTGGTCATCCAGGATACGCAAGGGGTAGGGCAGTAGGTTTCGGAGATCAAAGTGTGAAAACCATTGGCGGCTAAAACGCCTGCCACTTCTTGGGCAAAGAGGTCGGAGGAAAAACGGCGGTCGTAGCCCAGTACCACTTCCCACTTCCCTCTTCCCTCTTTCCTGCTCTGAATATCACACCAGGCCTGAATCACCTTGCGTACATTTTCATAGGTATAATCACGTCCAATGACAGCTCTCCAGCCGTCGGTGCCGAATTTAATGGGGGTCATGTTTGAGGTCCTTTTTTGATTTTCATGCCACACTTATTCTTGGTCGAAATACAAATCAATTATCTTATCGAACAAAAAAATGCCTCAAAAAAATATTTCCCTGGATGTCTTCGCTAAGGATGACGTGCAAGATGGTCTTTGCCTGTTTCTAAAGCAACAATCCCATCAAGCGATCTACTCCTATTATAAAAACACCAGGTTTCTTATGTTGAAAAACTTCCTTTTGGTTGACTACCTGGATAGCAGTCTCCACTTTTAATTTTTCTTGAAGATAAAGCAGGTTGGTATCGAGGGCAGTATCCGAATTTTTTGCTTCAATTAATAAATGAATTTTTTTTCGGTCGGCAATCGCGAAGTCAACCTCATGGCCATCTTTGGTTCGAACATAGTAGAGAAAGTAGGGTCCTAAACCCTGTTCATTCCACGCAGATATCGTTCGCATGAGAGAAACCGCAATAAAATTTTCAAATTTAGAACCCACGTTTTCATTAAAGCTCCAATCCCAAAAATACACTTTTTTTTCTTTCAAAATACTGCGGCTCAGTCGCTCGGACCAAGGGGGAATGGAGAAAGTAAGGTATACTTTTTCCAAGGCAAGCAACCAGTGGTTCAGCGTATCATGAGCGCATTCGAGTAATTGCCGGATGGAGTTTAAACTCAGAGGTGAACTCACCCTTTCTTCTAACAAATAAAGAAGCTGTTCCACTTTTTGAATGGAAGTAATTTTACTCAAGTCTCTCAGGTCTTCTTGAAGAATCATTGAGAGATGATTCTCTTTCCACAAATTGTAGAATTTGGATTGGCCCTTGAAAAAAGGTTCAGGAAATCCGGAACAAGCCAGGAGCTGCTGTACTGCTTCGTAAATACCCCCATGATTTTCGAAACGAGGGAGTAAATCTTTTTCCAAAGGTTGCCATTCGTTTTCAATGGTTAGGGTTTGTCCCAAAACCTCGCGAGGGCCCAAAGGAAAGAGTCGAAATAAAAAATATCTTCCCACCAGGCTGTCACCCGACTTTCGGAAAAGATCTAAACGCGCCGATCCAGTGATGACAAATTGAACTTGGTTTTTCCATTCATCGTAATAACCCTTTAAAATATTTTTCCATTTGGGATATTTGTGAATTTCATCCAAGGCTACCCATTCCCGTTCTTTCAAAGAGAGATCTTCTGTAAAAAAGCTGGGGTCTTTGGCATAGCGTTTTTTGACAAGAGGAGAATCCCAATTGTAGTAATGGCCTTGGATGCTTTTCTGCCTGAGGAAATTTTCAATCAGAGTTGTTTTTCCCGCCTGGCGTGGTCCTGCAATAAAAGACATGCGTCCATTAAGATGTCCGGGAGAGAGAGCCCAATTGCACACAAAACGATTTTTATTCATTCGACCATTTTAGGTGCACCTGGAAAATGGTCAAGACTATTTTCCAGGTGGGTGGAAATTGGTCGGGTTCGGATTGTTTATTTGTTCAGTGAAGCTTGGTTGTTTTTGAAAATTTTCTTAAAAAATCTCCAGGCTTCAAAATTTGTAAATGATGAAGTTTGTTTTCAAGTTTTTCGCCACTAATAGAAAGTAAATCTTTATCACTGCTTACTAAAAAATGTGCTCTCACTTCCAGGCAGCATTCCAGAAGCATATCATCGGCAGGATCACGACAAATTTTAAGAGTTTTTTTCGGGATAACGAAAATTGAGTTTTTGACAAAACTGGCTATGCCACGGACCAAGCTAGAAAGCTGTTCAAAATTTATTTTGTTTTTCTTGTACAACTCCAGAGGAACTTTTTTATATTCGTTCAAAAGTTTCGGGGAAACAATAATTTGAAAGTCGGAGAAAGCCAACTCAACTGCTTTGGCAGGGATTCCACCGTAGGCAAATCCAGAAATTAAAACACAAGTATCAACGACTACTTTTTGCATGCGAACTTCCACGAACTTTTTTAACAGCTTTCTCAATATCTTGAATGCTTAGTTTAGTTTTCTTGAATGTTTCTTGGGCAACTTTGAAGGCAGACTTTAGTCTTTCCTCATCATCTAAGGCAGAAAGGATAAATTCCTCTGGGCTTATTTTTTTTTGATTATAGCGCATAGGAGCCAATCTAAAGCATATTTGGGGTGAATTGAAAATAAAAAAGCCAGGCGTTTTAGGTGCAACTGGAAAATGGTCAAGACTATTTTCCAGGTGGGTGGAAATTGGTCAGCCTTTGTTTTCTACGTACCATTGAGATTTTATACCTTTAATTCTGCCAACCAATCCGCTGCTGAGTAAATCGATATCCCGTCTACTGTTTTATTTCTTCGAATCTGTCCTACCAATTGAAGCGTTTGTTTGGGTTTTAATTTATTTTGATAGTACTTTAATGAAGCACTCAGTTGATCATCCGCATATTTTGCCTCAATCAGATATTCGATTTGTTTTCCGGAACCAATCACAAAATCCACTTCGCGTTTTTCTTTATCCCTCAAAAAATAAAGTTTAAAACTTTTGCCTTCTACATCTTCCAAATAATCCACCCATTTTTTTAGATGTCCTGCTACCAAATTTTCAAAGCGAGCACCTACTTCATTTACAACCGCTCCGGTGTCATAGAAAAAAATCTTCGGTTCTTTAATAATCGCGCGCGCTAGATTTTGATGATAGGCGGGAAGCAAAAAAATCACATACATATTTTCTAGGGTTTGAATCCAGTGTTTGAGGGTGTGGGGAGAGATTTCCAAATCACGGGCAATATTTCCTATTGAAATGGAAGACCCTACTCTTTCTTTTAAGACATCTACCAATAACAATAATTTTTGAATATCGCGAACGGGTTCCAGATCTTGCACGTCTTCCCGAATAATCCTTTCTAAATGTTGCTTTTTCCAACGTGCGGCTTCTACTTCGGAGGCTTCTAAAAAAGGCTCGGGAAATCCCCCCAATTTCATGAGTTTTTCCAACAGATTTTGATTGCTGTCTTGCCCCCGAAGTTCGCCAATAGAAAAAGGATGCAGCCTGTGTAAAAAATAACGCCCTGCCAAAGAGTCGCCACCCCGGCGATAAACGTCCAGGCGTGCAGAGCCTGTCACTAAAATTCTGGGAGGAATTCCTTCACTGTCGTAAATCCCCTTGAGATGCGATTTCCATTTGGGTCGTTTATGGATTTCATCCAAGATAATGAGGGGAGCTTTTCGATCCCATTCTCTCTTAACAATGATTTTTCTTTCGTCTTCATTGTCGTAATTGAGATATTGAGTCGAAGGCCAGAGTTTGAAGAAAGATTTTGCTAAAGTGGTTTTTCCGACCTGCCGGGGGCCGGTGAGAAAAACCATTTTTTTTTCGAGGTCTTTTTGAATGAGTTTTTTATAAGGTCTTTCCATCAGACCATTTTGTAGCGAATTGCATTTTAGTCAAGACTATTTTGCAATGGAGTGCAATATGGTCATGCTTCTTTTGATGCTCTTTTCTCCACCATCTCCACCGCCAAGCGAATGGCTGCCTTCATGCTACTCGCATCGGCAATACCTTTGCCGGCAATATCAAAAGCCGTGCCGTGATCGGGGGAGGTGCGGATAATCGGTAAGCCTAACGTTACATTTACGCCTTCCTGAAAATAGAGCATCTTGAAAGGGATAAGACCTTGGTCGTGATACATGCAGACTACAGCGTCATATTTTCCCAGATAGGCATCGTGAAAAACGGCATCGGGCACGCAGGGACCCTCCACTTCGTAGCCTTCTTTTCTTAATCTTTCTAAGGTGGGGGCAATAATTTCAATTTCTTCTTTTCCCAGCAGGCCTTGCTCACCCGCGTGGGGATTGAGTCCGCAAACAGCGACTCGGGGATGGTCTAAGCCCCAATAGGTTTTGAGGGAATCAAAGGTGATGCGAACGGTGTCGCTGATTTTTTCTTGGGTGATTTTTAAGGGGACTTCTTTCAAGGGCGTGTGAATCGTCACCAAAGTGACTTTGAGTTTCGGTGCCGCCATCATCATGACGACTTTGTGGCCTCCCGATTTTTCCGCCAAAAACTCGGTGTGTCCGGGCCAAGGATAACCTGCGGCCTCCAGACTTTTTTTGGTGATGGGGGCGGTGACGATGGCGTCAATTTTTCCGCTCATCGCGTCTGCGACGGCGTGGTCGAGGTAAGAAATGACGGTGTGTCCTGCTTGAACGTCTGACTCCCTCGCCCCTTGCGGGAGAGGGTTGGGGAGAGGGGGATTTGAATACACCACAAACTCCGCCAGCGAGCGAATACTTTCATCTGCCAAGGCCTTCTCGATAATTTCTGCGCCGATGCCGCGGGGGTCACCGGGGGTGATTCCGATTTTCATGATTTTATCTGAATAAAAGCGTCTTTTTTCAGCTTTTCGATGTATTTTTTAATTTCTTCCTGCATCTTGAATTCATAAATCTTGTCTCTCAAGCTGGCCTTGAGTTCCTCCGAGCCTTGAAGCTGGGTGTCGGGTTTGTCTAACAGTTTCACAATCAAAAAGGCAGAGCTGGTTTTGATGGGTTCACTCACTTGGCCCTTGGCTAATTTTGAAACCGCATTCGAAAGTTCGCTGGAAAGACCGGAGTAAGGCAATTCTCCTAAATCTCCGCTGCCTGCGGCGCTATGTTCCTTCATGGCCTGATCAAAATTCTTTCCCGACTTCACTTTTTCGTAGAGAGACACGGCTTCTTTCTCGACCTTTTTCAGGTCTTCTTCCGAAGAAAAAGGCAGCACAATCTGAGCGAGCTTCACCTTTTGATCGCCCCCCATTTTTGCGGCACTTTGGCTATAATAGGCATTTACTTCTTCGTCGCTCACCTTGATTTTGCTGCCTATGGTTTGGCTAAAGAAACGCATGCGTTTCATCTGTTTTCGAATGTCTTCTTTGTATTGGTCGAGAGTAATCCCCTTGCTACTTAAATCTTTTTTCAAGGCCTCGTCGCTCATCTTGTTTCTTTTCATGATCGAGTCGATGGCCTGCTTCAATTCCGACTCGCTCACAAGAATTTGGGATTTTTCAATTTGTTGATTGAGTAAGGTTTCGTCAATCAAACGACTAAGGGCAAAATTTTTCAGCTCTTCCTCACTGGCAGGGCCTGATTTTTTATCCTCTTTCATTTGTTTGTTCAGATTGTCTTTGGCGCGTTGCAAATCCAGCTGGGTGATGGGCTCCTGGTTTACGGTGGCAATGATTTTGTCGATGATTTCGGCGTGAAGGGAGGGGAGGAGAGGTGTAAGGTGTAAGGTGTAAGGTGTAAGGAAGAAGAGAACGATGTATAAGACGTGATGTTTTATACGGAACAGGGAGCGCCTTACTTCTAACGCCTTACTCCTCACTTCTAAAAAACTTTTATTCTTTTGAGAGTCCATGAGTGCACCTTTATGACGTAATTCGGTTTTACTTGTTGATAGTAACTTTGCAGCCGCTGTTCAAGGGCTTCTTTTTTAAGCCAAGCCTCTATTTGATCTTTCACCTGCTCCAGTTTGAACGTTTCTTCCGGCCTTTTGGCAAGAAGTTTAAAGAGATGAAAGCCATAAAGGGAGGGAATGACCTCAGAAACCTGTCCTTCTTTTAAATCGAAACAGATCTCAAACTCCCTGGGGAAACTTCCTTTGCTCATCCAGGGTAATTCGCCCCCGTTCTCACGTTCTGGAGCCAGAGAAAGTTCTTTGGCAAGTTTGGCAAAGTTTTCGCCCTTCTGAATACGGGCCTGTATTTCTTTGGCGCTGCTTTCGTTGTCGCTCAGGATCTGTCGGACTTTCACCGCAGCCCCCTGGGTAAATTCCTTTAAATGGGTCTCGTAATAAGACTGGATTTGTTCTTCAGAAATTTTGATTTGGGGAGCCAGAAACGTTTCTACCCATTTGTTAATGAGTAAATTGCTGCGTTTCAATTCTTTCCAATCTTCATAATTGATATTGCGTTGCTCTAAAACTTTCAGAAATGCCTTTTCGGAATAGCGGGACTTGTACTGCTTGATTTCTTCTTCCAATTCAGCTTCGGAAATACTTATTCTTTTAAGCTCCGCTTCATTTTCCAAAATTTTTTTTTGGATGAGATCTTCCAGGATTTTTTTCTTCAGTTCGCCAAACTGTTTTTCTTGATGAACGATTTCAGGGTCTTGATTTTCTTTTTCGCGGCTCAGCGCGGCCTTGAACTCCCCTACGCTAATTTTTTTGTTGGCCACCTCCGCAAGGCTGCTCTGGTTTTGCGGTTCGCCACAATGACAGAAAGAAAAAAAAATAAAAATGAAAAATGTTTTCCAAAAATGGCGCTGCCACATGCGCGGCGTTTAGCAAATCAACTTAAAAGTGCAAGGTTAAAGGTAAGGGCCCTAAACAACTTGACAAAGTGAGGGAGGATTCAATAGCAATACAGCCCCTATGAGCAATCCCTATGTGCCCATTCTCCTGTTGTTTGCCATTGCCTTTATTTTTTCGGGTGCCTTTGTCGGACTTTCTGCCTTGTTCGGCCCCAAAAAACCCACGGTGTCTAAAAACGAGACCTACGAATGTGGTATGCCTATCGTAGGAAGCCCCCGCGAGCGCTTCTCCGTGAAATTCTATCTGGTGGCCATTATCTTTATCCTTTTTGATGTAGAAGCTGTTTTTCTTTTCCCCTGGGCGGTGCTCCTGAACACTTTTAAGGCTGCCGGAGCGGGCTTGTTTATTTTTTGGGAAATGCTAGCTTTTCTCGTTGTTCTCTTCCTGGGTCTTGTTTATGTCTGGAAGAGAGGGGCCCTGGATTGGGAAAGGTAGGGTTCTAATGGCGTAAATAAAATTTCTGTCATTAGACTTAAAGTGGAGTCTAAAAAAATGTCATCCGTTGTCGAAAACAATTTTTTAACTACCAAGCTCTCCGAGCTTGTTGCCTGGGGGCGCAAAAACTCCTTGTGGCCCTTGCCTTTTGGTACGGCTTGTTGTGCGATTGAATTTATGGGGGCGGTGGATTCGGTGTTTGATATCTCGCGTTTTGGGGCCGAACTCGTGAGGTTTTCTCCTCGTCAGGCCGATCTCTTGCTGGTCTTGGGGACCATTAATTATAAACAAGCCCCTGTCTTGAAAAAAGTTTATGAACAAATGACGGAACCCAAATGGGTGGTTGCGGTGGGTTCTTGTGCTACCTGTGGAGGTTTTTACGACAATTATAGTGTGTTGCAGGGAATTGACGAGGTGATTCCCGTGGATGTGTATGTTCCGGGTTGCCCTCCACGACCTGAATCCATCCTGCTTGCTATTGTCAGGTTACAGGAAAAAATCTGTAAAGAAGCAGTGGGTGAAAAACCCGAATTGTACATCTATAAACCTCATTCGGTTCGGAAATAAATGGTAAAACTCATCGACATTTTTAAGAAAAATTTCCAGGCTGACATTTTGGATTCTCATGAGCAGCAGGGAAACGAAACAATCGTGGTGAGCCCCGAGCGGCTTCATGACGTCCTCGGCTTTGCCAAAAACGATCCTGAAACTCTGCTGAATGCGTTGATGGATCTCTGCGCGGTCGACTATTTAGGGCAAGGCCCCCGTTTTGAAGTGGTGTATCATCTGTATTCCACCTCAAAAAATCATCGATTAAGAATAAAAACCCGTGTACCTGAAGAAAATCCAAAAGTGAAGACTTGCGTCGATTTATGGAAATCTGCCGATTGGTTTGAGCGAGAGGCCTGGGATATGTTGGGGATTGTTTTTGAAGGACATCCTAACCTGAAGCGCTTGCTGCTGTTCGATGGATTTGAAGGGCACCCTTTGAGAAAAGATTATAAAATCAATAGACGACAAAAAATTCCGGAACCCTTAGAAAGGCCCTGATTTATGTCAGAAGGCGATTTCAAAACTAAAAATATGTATCTCAACATAGGCCCTTCGCATCCAACCATGCATGGTACTTTGCGCATCTTTGCCGAGATGGATGGCGAGCGCATTGTCAGTTCCGTTGCCGAGATGGGCTATTTGCATCGGGGTTTTGAGAAACACAGTGAAGCGGGGACTTACACGCAGGTGATCCCTTATACCGACCGGCTCAACTATGTGAGCCCCCTCATGAACAATGTGGGCTATTGCATGGCGGTAGAAAAACTTATTGGTTGTGAAATCCCCGAACGCGCGCAAACGATTCGCGTCATCATCTGTGAACTTTCCCGCATTACTGACCATCTGGTGTGCATTGGAACCAATGTGGTGGATTTGGGAGCCCTCACCAATTTTTGGTATTACTTCAATGTGCGCGAAAAAATTTATGATTTTATCGAAAAAATCTGCGGTGCGCGTCTGACGACCAATTATACCCGTATCGGTGGAGTGAGCCGCGATTTGTATCCGGAGGCCGTTGCGGAATTGGCAGCCATTATTAAAGACGTACAGCTTGCTACCAAAGAAGTAAGGGGTTTGCTGGAACGAAACAAGATCTTCGTGGATAGAACGCTGGGTATTGCGCCCATCAGTCAGGAAGAGGCCATTAATTATGGTTTTACCGGGCCTTGTTTGAGGGCCACAGGTTGCGATTATGATGTGAGAAAAAGCGAGCCTTATTGCGGTTACGAGAATTACGATTTTGATATTCCTGTGGGCGAGGATGGAGACACCTACGATCGATTTCTGGTGCGTTTTGAAGAAATCAATCAATCCATTCGCATTATCGAACAAGCTATTTCCAAATTAAGACCTGGTCCTGTGATGACCTCAGACCGGCGCGTCGCTTTGCCTCCCAAGGCCGAGGTTTATACCAATATTGAAGCGCTCATGAATCATTTCAAACTGATCTACGAAGGGGTGCGTCCCCCGCCAGGTGAGGTCTATTCGGCCACGGAAGCGGCGAATGGGGAATTGGGTTTTTATATCGTGAGCGATGGATCCACTAACCCTTATCGGGTGAAATGTCGTCCTCCCTGCTTTCCTCTCTACGCGGCTTATCCACGTCTGGTGAATGGGGTGATGTTGGCAGATGCCATTGCGGTGATGGGTTCTATCAATATTATTGCGGGGGAATTAGATAGGTAGGGGATTTTTATGGGTAAAAAAATATTGTTTTTCATTTTGCTTGCTGTGTTCTCCCTGGATTTTGCGAAGACTGTTTTTGCAGATCCTCCCTACTGGGCACCCGCTTATGGATATCGTTACCGCCACTATCGTGATCATGATGACGGGGACAGAAGATATGAAGAGAGAAGACACCGAAGAGTGAGGACGTATCGGTATATTTATTATCCCGAGCAGGAAGTTTATTACTATCCGGTGACCCGACGTTATTATTGGAGAGAGCCCAGTGGCTGGAGGGTTGGACTTAGACTTCCAGGGGGTATCAGCATCGGGGCCTCTTCCTCATTTCCAATAGAATTGGATAGCGACAGGCCTTACATTTATCACGAAGAGACACGCATAAAATTTAGATAGGAATGAACGTGGAATTCAGTGCAGAAAATAAAAAAGAATTTGAAAAGATTGTGGCCAAGTATCCTTCCGAGCGCAGGCGCGCCGCGCTTCTCCCTACGCTTTGGTTGGCGCAAAGGCAGTGGGGATGGATTTCGAATGAAGTGATGGAGTATGTGGCCGGGCTTTTAGAGCTGTCTCCCATCAAGGTGCTGGAAGTGGTCACCTTCTACACGATGTTTAATCAAAAACCCGTGGGGAAATATCATCTCCAGGTCTGCCGAACTTTGTCCTGCGAAGTGTGTGGAAAAGAAAATATTGTTTCCCATCTAAAAAATAAATTGGGAATAAAACTCGGCGAAACCACGGCCGATGGGAAATTTACTCTGACTGAAGTGGAGTGTCTGGGCTCTTGCGGTACCGGCCCCATGATGCAGCTCAACGACGATTTTTACGAAAGTTTGACGCCTGAGAAGGTGGATGAGATTTTGGGACAATTGAAATAGAGGTAGGGATGTATGCCAAGTAAAATAGAGAAGATCGAAAATGAGGCCTTTAAATTACCCAGAAAAGACCGTGCAGACCTGGCCTCCCGACTTTTGAGTAGTTTAGAAGAGGGTTCCAAAAAAGAAATTGAAATGGCTTGGATGGAAGAAGCAGAAAGACGACTTCATCTCTATAAAGCTGGAAAGATGAAGGCTATTCCTGCTGAGAAAGTGTTTAAAGAAATTAGATCAAAATTAAAAAAGAAATTTGGATCTAAATGAGAACGATTAGATTTCTTGAAGCTGCGAAAATGGAAATGTTTCAAGTGGCCCATTATTATGCAGAACAAAAGTTACATCTGGGCGAGCAGTTTTTAGATGCTATTGATTCGGTTTTGGAATTTCTTGTTCGAAATCCAAAAATAGGTTCAAAAGAAAAATTAAATACGAGAAAATGGTCACTGAAACGTTTTCCCTATAAAGTGATTTATGCTTTTGATGATAAGGAACTCGTAGTGGCTGCGATTATGCACCAAAGCCGTAATCCAGATTATTGGCTAGGTCGATTAAAGTTTTAAATCATGGAAAAAATTCTCACACAAAATTGGAGCCTGAAAGATTCTCACACACTTGCTGTGTACGAATCGACAGGCGGCTATCAATCTCTCTCCAAACTTTTTACAATGAAGCCCGAAGAAGTGACCGAAGAAGTCAAAAAGTCTGGTCTTCGTGGCCGCGGAGGCGCTGGTTTTCCGACCGGGATGAAATGGAGTTTTATTCCCAAAGACGATTCCAAGCCCAAATATTTGTGCATCAATGCCGATGAATCGGAACCGGGTACTTTTAAAGATCGTTATATTTTGGAACTCAATCCCCATCAGCTGATTGAGGGGGCCATTGGCTGTGCTTATGCCATCGGCGCAAAAACGGTCTATTGCTATATCCGCGGGGAATTCATGTTTCCTTACGATAGACTGCAACAGGCAGTGGATGAGGCCTATGCGGGGGGATATCTAGGAAAAAATATCAAGGGCTCTGGGGTGGATGTGGATTTTTATCTGCACAAGGGTGCCGGGGCTTACATCTGTGGAGAGGAGACTGCCTTACTCGAATCTTTGGAAGGCAAACGCGGTTATCCTCGTATCAAGCCTCCCTTTCCCGCTGTCATGGGTTTGTTTGGCTGTCCTACGGTTATCAACAATGTGGAAACGATCGCGGCCGTGCCCTACATCGTGAACAAGGGTTCGGCGGCATATCGACAATATGGCACCGAAAAAAGTCCTGGTACCAAACTTTTCTGTGTATCGGGTCACGTGAAGAAACCAGGGAACTACGAAGTGCCCTTGGGCTATCCCTTAAAAAAGCTCATTGAGGAAGATTGCGGTGGAATGCGCAATGGAAAGGCCTTGAAGGCCGTGATTCCCGGAGGATCTTCCGTGCCTGTCTTGACGGCAGCGGAAGCGATGGAGGTGAACCTCGATTATGAGGCCCTTGCCGCAAAAGGAACCATGCTGGGTTCGGGCGGGGTGATCGTGATGGATGAATCGGTGTGCATGGTGAAGAGTCTGCTGAATCTCGCTCATTTTTATGCCCATGAATCTTGTGGACAATGTTCGCCTTGTCGGGAAGGAACCGGCTGGTCTTATAAAATCTTAAAACGTTTTCACGACGGAGAAGGCAGTGTGAAGGATTTGGATCTCCTCCTGGAAATTGCCGACAACATGGCGGGTAAGACAGTCTGTGTGCTCTCGGATGCTCTGGCGATGCCGATTGTGAGTCATATTAATAAATTCAGAGCGGAGTTTGAAGAGCATGTGAAACTGGGGAAGTGTCCTTTAGAGTAACTTATGCCTACACTTAAAATAGACGGAAAAGAGATTACAGTAGAACCTGGCACCCTGGTGATTGAAGCCGCATGTAGACTGGGCGTGAGTATTCCTCATTTTTGCTATCACCGCAAGCTCTCCATTGCCGGCAATTGTCGCATGTGTCTGGTAGAAGTCGAGAAGATGCCGAAGCCGCAGATTTCCTGCAATCTCCCTTGCACCGAAGGCATGGTGGTTCATACTCAGTCCGAAAATGCAAAAAAGTGGCGCAAGAATGTGCTGGAATTCATCCTCGTCAATCATCCCATTGATTGTCCGGTTTGCGATCAGGCGGGGGAATGCAAATTACACGATTATTACTTGTCCGAATCGGTCAAAGGATCTCGTTTTGAAGAGGAGAAGGTCCATAAATTAAAAAAATATGAATTAGGTCCCGAGGTGATGTTGGATGATGAGCGCTGCATCATGTGTTCGCGCTGTATTCGTTTTTGTAACGAGATCAGCAAAACCAATGAACTGGGTTTTATCCAGCGTGGAAATCATGTGGAATTGAGGCCCTTTCCCGGGAGAAAATTGGACAATGCCTATTCCGTGAATACGGTAGATATTTGTCCAGTGGGTGCCCTGACCAGCAGGGATTTTCGTTTTAAGCAGCGGGTCTGGTTTTTACAATCGGCTGATTCTATTTGTACGGGCTGTTCAACGGGCTGCAATATCAAGCTGCAACACAACAAGGGCATCGTGTATCGTTATCTTCCTCGCCAGAATGAAGCCGTCAACCAGGTGTGGCTGTGCGACAAGGGCCGCTTGAGCTATAAAGAAATCAACGACGAAAATCGTCTGCTCCTTCCTGAAAAAAAATCGGAAGGGACCTGGCAGATCATGGGTCCTGAAGGCACTCTTCTTGAACTTTCTCAAGTCTTGAAAGAAAAAGCGGCGGATTCTCTTTTGGCCATCGCCTCTGCACAGTCTTCTAACGAAAATATTTTTGCTTTTAAAAAGTTTGCACGGGCCCTCAATGCCAAGGCCGTTCTTGCGAGTTCCAGGCGTGAAGTAAAAGATCCGGACTCCGATGATTTTCTAATCAAGGCCGATAAAAATCCAAACAGTTTTGGCGTGGAAAAACTGGGTTTTAAAAAGAAGGCCAGCTTCTCGAAGGCAAAAGTCGTGTTGGTGTTGGGAGAGATGAATGAGGCAGATCAAAAGAAACTTACCGATTTGAATGCCGAATTAATTATTGTGTTTTCATCCCATAAAAATTCCTGTAGTGAACTGGCCCATTGGAAAATTCCTGTGACGCTATTTGCTGAAGAAGAAGGCAGTTTTTGCAACTTTGAAGGTCGGGTGCAAAAGTTTAACGCCGCTTTGAAGGCCAAAGGACAAATGAAACCGGCCTGGGTGTGGTTAAAAGATCTTGCCAAAAAAGTGGGAGTAGAGATGAAGTTTTCCTCGGCAGAAGAACTTTTGAAAGAAGGTTTTAAGCTGGATTATAAAGATTTGGGAGTTGAGGGAAAGGTAGTGTAACTTATGCCTGTAATCTCTATGTTTTATGGGATAGTGATTATGATGTACCCTTTCGATAATGATAAACATCATTTGCCACATGTTCATATTCGTTATCAAGAACAAGAGGCTGTGTTTTCAATTGAAACGGGTGATTTATTAGAAGGAAATCTTAGGTCTAATAAAAAAAAATTGGTTGAGGCGTGGATAGAGTTGCGCCGAGAAGATTTACTTACGGATTGGCAGCTAGCAGTGCAAGGGCATCCAATATTTAATATTGAGCCTTTGAAATAGAATTATGAAAAATCCCAGAATAAAAACCGTAAAAGCAGAATTAGGCTATGAATTGGAATTGGAATTTGATTCAGGTGAGAGAAAAAAATTTGATGTGAAGCCTTATTTGGAATTTGGTTTTTTTAAAGAGCTGAAAGACATTAATTATTTTTGTAAGGTTCGTCCTTTTATGGGAACAATACAATGGCCCCATGGGCAGGATTTTTGTCCAGATACGCTTTACGAGAAGAGTCACTAGAAATAAGAGATGGGGGAAATGCTCTTGTTACTCATTTTAGCTAAAATTATTATCCCTTTTTTCATCCTCCTCAACATGCTTCCCTTGTTGATCTGGTTGGAGAGAAAAGGCGCGGCCTATATTCAGGATCGCCGTGGACCTAACCGGGCTTCGCTGTTCGGGGTCATCCGCCTGGGTGGGCTCATTCATGCAATCACGGACGTCATCAAGTTGGTCAATAAAGAAGATATCACCCCCAGCAACGCGAATAAGTTTTTTTATTACCTGGCCCCATTTATCGCCATGAGTGTTGCCTGCGTCACCTTTGCTGTGCTTCCTTTTGCAGACTCCATTCGCTGGAATGGCGCCTGGATCACCTTTCAGGCGGCCGATTTAAATGCCGGCATTCTTTATGTGCTGTCTATTTCCTCCATCGGAATCTTTGGCATTATGCTGGGGGCCTGGAGTTCCAACAGTAAATATACCCTTCTGGGCGGCCTGCGCTCTTCCGCTCAAATGATCAGTTATGAAATTGTAATGTCGATGGCGATCATCAGTGTGTTGATGATGGCAGGTTCTCTGGAGTTGTCCAAGGTCGTTGAAAATCAGGGATCGATTCCCCTGCAGGTCTCTTTATTGGATCATTTCCCCTACCTCCATTTACAAGGTTGGAATTTTATTCGCCAACCCATTGCCTGTTTATTTTTTATTGTGGCGATGTTTGCAGAGGCCAACCGCTTACCCTTCGATTTGCCCGAGGGTGAATCCGAACTCGTGGCGGGTTATCATACCGAATACAGTTCCTTAAAATTTGCCCTCTTTTTTATGGCAGAATACGTCAATATGACCATTGCCTCGGGGGTGCTGGCGACGCTGTTTTTCGGTGGCTGGCAGATCCCTTTCATGAGCTCTGCCTACATTCGTGAAAATGCCTCAATGATACTAACCCTTGTCTTGGCGGTTTTGGCCATCACTCATGTGCTGGGAGGGGCCGTCTTGTTGAAGAAGGGAATAAAGAATATCCGAATCCGCAAATGGGGGAACGGTTGGGATTATGAACCTGCTGTGATTGGAACGGCGGCCTTGGGCTTGGGTCTGCTTTTGTCTGCGCTGCTTTATTTTTTATATCCTATTTCATTGACTGAGAATGGCGGATTGATTTTACAAGTAGTCCTTCAGGCCCTTACTTTTTTGGCAAAAATTTTATTCTTCTGCTGGGTCTTTATCTGGGTGCGCTGGACTTTACCCCGTTTTCGTTATGATCAACTGATGAACCTGGGCTGGAAGAAGATGTTGCCGATTTCTCTGCTTAATATTTTAGTGACGGGGGTTTGTCTTTTAGCGATCTAATTTATGGAACTTATACTTTTCTACATCTTTGGCGGTTTGGCCCTGGCCGGGGCTTTGGGGGTGATTCTTTTTAAGAATCCTATCAGCTCTGCTTTTTCATTGATTGCCTGTTTTTTTGGAATGGCTGCCTTGTATGCCATGATGCAGGCCCATTTCATGGCGGTGATCCAGATTCTGGTTTATACCGGCGCCATCATGGTGCTTTTTGTGTTCGTCATTATGTTGCTCAATTTGAATGTAGAGGAACTCAAGGAAAAGGTCCCTTCCCGATTTTTTTGGCTGTGCTCGATCTTTTCTTCGGTTGGAATTTTAGGGGCCCTGGCTTGTGTCTTTAAAGGTCATGAGTTGTCCATGCCTGAGGTCGATAACTTATATGGCACCATTGAGACAGCCGGTTCTTTAATGTTTCGGGAATATTGGTTCCCCTTTGAAATATTATCCGTGCTTCTCCTCGTCGCCATCATTGGCGGTGTGGTTTTAGCTAAGCGAGAGCTCTAAAATGGTAAGCTTGGAAAATTATTTATTCTTAAGTGCGGCGCTATTCTCCATAGGTCTTTTGGGCCTTATGGTTCGAAGGAACATCCTTGTGCTGTTTATGTCGGTAGAACTCCTTTTGAACGCCGCCAATTTGGCCTTCATCGCCTTTTCAAGATTCAGGGGAACTTTGGATGGCCACGTGGCCGGTTTTTTTGTCATCGCCGTCGCGGCAGCAGAAGCGGCTGTCGGATTAGCCATCGTGATTGCAATTTTTAGAAACAAAGGGACGGTACAAACCACTCATTTGAAAATGATGAAGGGATAGAATGAATTTCTCGTTTCCTCTCTATTTAATTCCATTGTTTCCATTACTGGGAGCCTTAGTGAACGGCCTTATAGCTGCTCATGTGGCCTATCGTCGTCAGAAGCCCTCCGAAAAGCTCATCAGCTTTATTGCGGTGCTTTTTCCTCTGGCTGCATTTTTTATCGCCTTGAGTGTCGCGTATCCCATACTTTCTGGTGCAGAGCATGAAACCCGAGAAACACTCTTTCAATGGATGGGTTCAGGTACCTTTCAACTCGATTTTGCCCTTCGTGTCGACAGGCTTTCTTCGATTATGGTGCTGATCGTCACCGGCATTGGAACCTTGATTCATCTCTATTCCACCTCTTATATGCACGGTGAACAAGGGTTTGCCCGTTATTTTTCCTATCTCAATCTTTTCTTGTTTGCCATGCTCATGCTCATTCTGGGTGACAATCTTCTCGTCCTCTTCCTGGGTTGGGAAGGCGTGGGGCTTTGCAGTTATCTGTTGATTGGATTCTGGTTTGACGATCCCGCCAAGGCCTCGGCCGGCAAAAAGGCCTTCGTGGTCAATCGTATCGGTGATTTTGGATTTATACTCGCGCTCTTTTTGATTTCCTCTGTGTTGCTGAAAAATCCAGAGGCGGCTTCTCAAGGGATTTTCAGTTTTCAGACCCTAGAAACCTATAAAGAATTATTGGCCCCTCTTGCGACGCTCATTTGTCTCTTTCTTTTTGTCGGCGCCTGCGGAAAATCGGCACAGATTCCCCTCTATGTCTGGTTGCCCGATGCCATGGCCGGCCCCACCCCCGTTTCAGCCCTTATCCATGCCGCAACCATGGTCACCGCCGGGGTCTACATGGTGGCGCGTCTGCACTTTTTGTTTGATCTGGCCCCTGTGGCCCGTGAAGTGATTGCCTATACCGGCGCGGCCACGGCCCTTTTTGCCGCCAGTATTGGGCTGGTGCAGCGCGATATCAAAAAGGTGCTTGCCTATTCCACGGTCTCTCAACTGGG
The DNA here is from genome assembly GCA_015233135.1 of Deltaproteobacteria bacterium. NCBI lineage: Bacteria > Pseudomonadati > Myxococcota > Myxococcia > Deltaproteobacteria bacterium. The sequence goes on along the minus strand of JADFYH010000001.1, from coordinate 133,551 downwards.
TTATATGTTTATCGGGGTGGGCTTAGGGGCTTCTTCGGCAGGGATCTTCCATTTAGCCACTCACGCCTTCTTCAAAGCCTGTTTGTTTTTAGGATCCGGTTCAGTCATTCATGCCATGCACGGCGAACAAGATATCTTCAAAATGGGGGGTCTTAGAAAATGGATGCCGGTGACCTCGATTACCTTTTTAATTTCAACCATTGCCATTGCAGGGATTCCTCCCTTCTCGGGATTTTTCAGTAAAGATGAAATCTTGTGGCAGGCCTATTCAAGAGGCTATCCCATTATTTGGGCCATGGGGTTTGTGGCCGCTGGATTTACCGCCTTTTACATGTTTCGTCTTACCATTCTTACTTTCTTTGGAAACTGTCGGGCCGATCATCATACCCAGGAACATCTGCACGAATCCCCCTGGCAGATGACCTTTCCTTTAGTCATTCTTGCCCTGTTGGCGGCAGGAGGAGGTTTGATGGGGGTTCCCCATGTTATTTGGGGCGGCCACAATTGGATCCATCATTATTTGGAAATAGAAGGGGGATTGAACCGTGCTTTGCCTGTTTCAGAAGAAGAATTAGAGCATAGTGAAATGCTGTTTGCGATTGGCTCAGCCGTTTGGGCCCTGTTCTGGTCTTTTGTCGCAATTGCCCTTTATCGTCGTGGCCCTCAGGTCTTGGAATCCCTCGCCAACAGATTAAAGTGCCTCTACAACACCTTGATGAACAAGTACTACATCGATGAAATTTACGAGGCGCTCATTGTGACCCCCATTCATAAAATTTCTGAAACAGTACTCTGGAAGGGTTTCGATGCAGGCATTATCGACACTATTTTTGTCAATGGGACCGCAAGGGCCGCGCAATTATTGGGGCAATGTGCGGGATTATTACAAAATGGTTTGGTGAATGCCTATAGTTTGTATTTTGGTTTAGCAGTGCTGGGCTTGTTGTGGTGGGTGTTGGGGTAGAACTGATTATGAAAACAAAGAAATTTCATTTTTCAATCGATGTGATTCCTGAAGAAGATGGAAAGGGATATTACGTGGTTGTCCCTGCATTGCCAGGTTGCTTTAGCCAAGGAAATACGGTTGAAAATGCCCTAAAAAATGTTCAAGAAACAATTTCTTTACATCTTCAAGCGATGAAGAAAAATCGATTTTGAATCAAGCAGGGCTTGATTGGAAAGATATATTTTAGTGATGGAACACATACTCTCATACATTATTTTTACACCCCTCCTCTTTGCCCTGATCTTGCTGGTCGTTCCCAAAAACGCCACCAAGGTTTTAGTAGGTCTCAGCTTCTTTGCTTCACTGGTCACTCTTGCCTTGGCCCTCAAGCTTTATGTAGATTATGAACCTAGCGCGGGATTTGCTTTTGTAGAAAGCATTCGCTGGATTCGTGCCTGGAATGTCGATTACAAAGTGGGGATTGATGGAGTGAGTTTGCTGCTGGTCTTGCTCACCGCCTTTACGCTTCCCCTGGTCATTTTATTTTCGGCAGGTTCCATCCAGAAACAACACAAAGAATATTATTTTTGCCTGCTGCTTTTGCAGACGGCTATGTTGGGTACTTTTTGTGCGCTCGATCTCTTTGTGTTTTACGTGTTTTGGGAAACCATGCTCATTCCCATGTATTTGCTCATTGGGATCTGGGGAGGCGAACGACGTATTTATGCAGCACTGAAGCTCTTTCTTTATACCCTGCTGGGTTCTGTCCTCATGTTGGCGGCGATTATCTATCTTTATCTGCAGGCAGGACAAAGTTTTGATTACAGTCTTTGGCTGGAAAAAATTCATTTAGCTCCCCAGATACAAATTTGGGTATTTGCGGCCTTTGCCTTGGCCTTTGCAATCAAAGTCCCCATGTTTCCCTTACACACCTGGTTGCCCGATGCGCACGTCGAGGCGCCTACCGCGGGTTCTGTCATATTGGCGGGAATTTTACTCAAGATGGGAACCTACGGTTTTTACCGTTTTGCGATGCCTCTTTTTCCCCAGGCCTTGCATCAGGCGCAACCTTTGCTGATTACGCTTTCCGTCATTGGCATTGTCTATGGAGCGCTCGTGAGTATGGTTCAGCCGGATATCAAAAAGCTGATTGCCTACTCTTCCGTGTCGCACCTGGGTTTTGTGATGTTGGGTCTTTTGTCTCTCACGACGCAGGGGGTACAAGGCGCTGTTTATCAGATGCTCAATCACGGTATTTCTACCGGGGCGCTCTTCCTTTTGGTAGGAATGATTTATGACCGACGCCACACTCGCCTTGTTTCTGAATACGGTGGAATCGCCAAGGTCATGCCGCTTTACAGTATTTTCTTTTTAATTGTGACCTTCTCTTCCATTGGGTTACCGGGCACAAATGGCTTCGTCGGTGAGTTTTTAATTTTACTCGGCAGCTTTCAAACCCAGCCTTGGGCCGCAACGATTGCAGCCAGTGGTGTCATTTTAGCTGCCGTCTACATGTTATGGATGGTTCAGCGGGTGTTTTTTGGGCCTTTGAAGAATCCTAAAAATGAAGGCTTGAAAGACTTGGGTTTGAGGGAAACGGCAATTTTGCTGCCCCTGATCGTCCTTATCTTCTGGATGGGAGTTTATCCCAAGCCTATTTTTCAAAAGATGGAAGTTTCGGTAAATCAGTTTTTGTCTCAGGTGAAGAGGTAATTGAATGAATATAGATTGGATAATTTTTTTTTCAGGCAGTCTCCCCCTCTGGATCATCTTGGGAACGGCTTGCCTTGTGCTGATTTTAGGCCTTTTCCTTCCAAAAAAATCGACTGGGTTTTTACTGATTGCCAGTGTGGCAGGGATTTCTGGCGCTTTTTATTCTGCCATCCAATTGTGGAATGTCCATTCTTATAGCATAAGCGGGATGCTTACCGTAGATCCCTATGGCTACTTTCTTTACACCTTGCTGCTTTTTATAGCTTTACTCAGTCTTCTCGCTCTCTACGATTATTTCGAAAAGCAGAGGATTCACATTGCCGAAGTTTATTCGCTTTTTCTGTTTTGTCTCTTTGGTCTAATGTTGATGGTTTCTACCACGCATCTGCTCATATTTTTTATCGTGCTGGAGATCATGAGCCTGGCCCTTTATGTGTTGGTGGGGATTAAACGGAAAGATAGTTTTTCGAACGAAGCTGCCTTGAAATATTTTTTACTGGGTGCCATTGCCGCAGGGTTTCTGGTTTTTGGTACCGCACTCTTTTATGGAGCGACAGGGACCTTCGATTTAAAAAATGTAGAGGCGAGCCGAATTGCCGCTGCCGATTGGCCCCTTTTTAAAGTGGCCATTACCTTGATTTTTATCGCCTTCGCTTTTAAAGTCGCTGCCGTCCCCTTTCATTTCTGGACACCCGATGTCTACGAAGGAGCTCCCACGCCCATTACCGGTTTTATGTCCACTGCGGTTAAGACCGCGGCCTTTGGAGCCCTCATTCGCATACTGGCTCCTCTTTCCTACATTTCTGAACTTCCCATTTTGAAACTTTTGAGTTTCTTTACCCTTGCTACCTTGGTGGTCGCTAATTTGGTGGCGCTCAGTCAAACAAACATCAAAAGAATGCTCGCCTATTCTTCCATTGCCCATGCAGGATATATTTTGTTGGGTGTCTGTGCCGCTTATTTATCCCATTTTAGTGCGCCCTATGTAACGGCTCCCGTTTTTTATCTCTTTGCCTATTCTCTCATTACCTTGGGGGCCTTTTCCCTGGTTTCGGCCATGGCGGGGACCCGCGAAGATTTTTCGGAAATTAGTCATTACGCAGGTCTGTCTAAAAGATCTCCTCTTGCTGCGGCCCTGCTGGCCCTCTTTATGATTGCGCTGACGGGCATTCCTCCTACGGTAGGTTTCGTGGGAAAATATCTGCTCTTTAAACAGGCCTTTTCTCAAGGTTTAGTCACTTTGGTGATTACGGCTTTGGTGATGAGTGCTGTCTCTGCCTATTATTATTTGAGGGTGATTGTGGCCATGTATTTTGGTTCCAGCGAGGCAGACAATAATCAGCCTTTGAAAATTAATGGGACCCTACTGGGTGTAATTCTTTTCTGTGCCCTCTGCGTGTTTTTATTAGGCTTTGCCCCTTCGCGCTATTTGGAAAATATCGCCCTTTCGAATTTTTTGCCGTCCTTTCATTAAAGCAGGACATCCATGCTAAAAAACCTAGATGACTTTTTACTCGATAGTCTGGAGCGGAATGAAGTGGTGGGGGGCTGGGGCTTCAACTCGAACATGAATTTCACGAGCATGACCCCCGAAGAAACCAATGTCTGGTTTTTTGAGCAGGTGTTCAATTTTCTTCGCGCCTTTTTTGGCATTGTGGTGCCCGATCAACTGGAAGTCATCACCTATAATGCCACCAAACACATCAATAAGCAGAATTTGGAGCATCAAACCTTTCTAGACGAATTGATGCTGGTGATGAAGGGCTTGAATGAACCCATCTGGACTCTGAAAGTAAGTCTCAATATGGTGGGTTTTTTGCGCACCAAACACGATCCCGACAAAACCCTGCGCCTGCAAATTAAAGAACCTTGCACCTTTATTATCTGGGGCGGCCCGGACGAGACCGGTTTTCAATCGGTGACGATCAGCTACAAATTATTCTCGGCGACGGTCATCGACGACGAACCGCAGGCCTTGTGGTCCATGAATCAACCCATTTTAGAGAAGGCCCTCCGAAAATGGGAAGATCAAACCGGTCGCATCATCGACGTGGTGGATTCCAACGGGGACTTGCCCGTCTTCCGCCATGGTTTTGATAAACCTGCGCCAAGTTCCCTGACGGGAAATCTTTTTTCGGGCTTACCCAAAGTAGAAGTTTAAAAAGTCCCCTCTCCCTTGAGGGGAGAGGGTTAGGGAGAGGGTGAAATCCTGAGTGCACTGAAAGTTTCACCCTCTCCCCGACCCTCCCCCGTTCAGGGGGAGGGAGAAAGAAATATGCACATCCATCTTATCGCCATCTGCGGCACCGCCATGGGAACCCTAGCCGGCATGTTGAAGGCCAAGGGTTTTCAGGTCAGCGGCAGCGACGACAATGTTTATCCTCCCATGAGTACCCAACTTGAAAAGTGGGGTATTGCCATTCAAAAAGGTTTTTCAGCGAAAAATTTACAGCCTCAGCCCGATCTCGTCATTGTCGGCAACGCGGTTTCAAAAACGAATCCGGAAGTCGAAGCCTTGTTGCAATCCGACATCCGCTATCTCTCTCTTCCTCAGGCCTTGGGTGAATTCTTTCTGGCTGATAAAAAATCTCTCATCGCTGCGGGCACCCATGGGAAAAGTACCACCACCAGCTTACTGGCCTGGATGCTTTACGATCTGGGTTTTGATCCCAGTTTGCTCGTCGGTGCGATTCCCAAAAATTTCGATTCTTCTTTTCGCTTGGGGCAGGGCCCTTATTTTGTGATTGAAGGCGATGAATACGACACGGCCTTTTTTGATAAAGGCCCCAAGTTTTGGCATTACCGACCTTATCAGGTGATCCTCACGGGCATTGAGTTTGATCATGCCGATATTTATAAAGATTTGGAACACGTGATGAAATCCTTTGAAGGCCTGGTGGACCGCATTCCTCCCGAAGGATGCTTATATGTTTGCGGGGATAATGAGAACAATCTCAAGCTTTTGTCTCGAGCGAAGTGCAAGGTCGTCACCTATGGTCTGGGCGATAAAAATCAAATTCGTGCCACCAAGGTTCGCTTAAGTCCAAGGGGCGCTTCCTTCACGCTTGTGGAAAATGGAGTAGAACTGGGCGTGTTAGAATCCCCCATGGCGGGAAATCATAATTTGCAGAATCTGTTGGGGGTGTTGGCATTGCTGAGGAGATTACCACCCCCCAGCCCCCTCCTAATTCAGGAGGGGGAGTTACAGTCTTCCCCTCTCTTTACCAAGAATTTAAAAATAGATGCGCTCCCCCTCCTTAATAATAAGGAGGGGGTTGGGGGGTGGTCTATTCAATCCTCCCTCTCCCTCTTCCAAGGCGTCAAACGCCGCCAGGAAATCCGTGGCGTAGTGAACCACATCACCGTCATCGACGACTTTGCCCATCACCCCACGGCCATTGCCGAAACCCTGGATGCGATCCGGTCAAAATATCCCCATCAAAAAGTCTGGGCCATCTTCGAACCCCGCTCCAACACCAGTAAGCGCGCCATCTTTCAACAAGACTTCCCCAAGGCCTTGTCTCACGCGCAGGAGGTTTTACTCGCAAAAGTTTTCATGCCCGAAAAAGTGAAAGACAGCGCAGTGCTCGATGTCGAACAAGTGGCGGAAGATATTCGAAAAGCAAAAGTCCCCGCACGATCCGGCTTAGAAGTGGACGAAATAGTGAACATCGTTTCGAAAGAAGCCAAACCTGGCGATGTCTTGCTGGTGATGAGCAATGGCGGCTTTGGGGGGATACACCAGAAGTTGTTGGAGTCGTTGTAAGAACCCACGAAATCGTGGCTGCGTTTTGAAGTGAGGTCTGAACTTGCCAAGTCGTAACTTGACAAGTCTTGACTTGGCAACAGGAAGCGATTAACGTTGCGCCATGGATTTTTTTGGAAGAAACAAAGAACTCGCCTATCTGAAAGAAGCCTATCTTTCCAATAAAACAGAATTCATTCCTATTTATGGACGACGTCGTGTGGGTAAAAGTGAGCTGATTCGGCAATTTTGTTCGGACAAGCCTCATGTTTATCTCATGGGCAAGCAAGCTCTTGCCGAGTTACAGATTACTGAGTTTATGAATGAGGGCGCGCGTTGTTTCAAGCAGCCTTTACTTCGTGAAACCCAGACTCGAGATTGGAAAAAAGCCCTACAACTCTTGATTGATCACAAAAAAGAAGGGAAAAAATTGATAATAGTATTTGATGAGTTTCAATGGTTGGTAGCTGCCAGTCCAGAACTTCCTTCAATCTTACAGGAACTTCTGGATACGGAATGGAAAAAGCGGCGGGATATTTTTTTGATTCTCTGTGGGTCTTATTTAGGGTTCATGGAAAAAGAAGTCTTGGGCGAAAAAAGTCCACTTTTTGGAAGGCGAAGCGGACAGATTTTTCTTAAACCTTTTCCTTATTACGAAGCGGCCCTTTTTCATCCCCGATGGTCAGTGGTCGACAAGGCCAAGGCTTATTTCATTTGCGGTGGTGTTCCCTATTATCTTCTTTTCTTTAAAGATCACAGCTCCATCGAAAAAAATATTATCAACCACATCCTTTCAGAATTTGCTCCTTTGTTTAGGGAGCCAGACTTTTTATTGAGGGAAGAACTTCGCGAATTGCAGAAATATTATTCGATTTTGATGAGTTTGGCTTTGGGTTCCCAAACTCTTCCGCAGCTGGCTCAGCAAAGTGGAGTGGGAGATAAGAAGCTTTCCTACTATCTCCAAACCTTGCTTGAGATTGGTTATGTGCGACGAAAATTTCCGCTCAGTCATAAAAAAACAACTAAAAATGAAGTGCGTTTTATTTTGGAAGATCCCTTGCTGAGATTTTGGTTCTTTTTTGTCTATCCTCAACAAAGTTACCTGGCTCAAGTAAGTCCAGAACAGGCTTATCTGGCAGTCCTCAAACCCAGATTAGAAAGTTATTTTGGTGTTTGCTTTGAGAATCTATGTCGTGAAGCACTGACCTGTCTTTCTGCAAAATCCTCTTTGGGAAGTTTTCAGGTGGGGGAATATTGGGATAAGAATGTCCAGATTGATGTGGTGGGATTGTATGAAAAAGAAAAAATTATTTTGGGAGAATGCAAGTGGGGAAAGGTGAAATCTTCTACTGCCCTCAAAGCAGAGCTGGAAGCCAAAATAGCCTGTTTCCCAAATCCAAAAGGCCTGACTATTCGAAAAGCTTTATTTACCCAAAAGGAGATTACAAAGAAAGAGGGAGATGTTGAATACTACAGTTTGGAGAAAATCTACAATTTGATGCCCTCAAAATTTTGTTAGTCAATCCTTTGACCTTGGCCCTACATCCGTGGAGATCCTGGCCTGCGCCAGGAAGACATTATATTAATTTGCCATCCTTTCCTGACAATGTTTTGATGCCTTCCCATGGAAAAGGAAAAGTCCAAGCCCCAAAAAAAACGAAAATGGAGAAGGCGGGGAAAATTTTTTCTCTATACTTTTTTTGCTACTGTGATTTTTCTTTTTTGCAGTTTTCAATTTCCCAATTTTTTCCAAAAAACCTGGGGGCGTTTATTTTATCTGGTTCCGGGTCGATTGCAGGTCGAATATCTCCAGTTCAATTTCTTCAGCGGACATCTTCAGCTTCGAAACGCGCGTTATCAATTGCCCAACGGGGCCTCTCTCCTCCAGATAAATAATATCGATGCCCGTGGCAGTTGGTCTTCCCTCTGGAAATTTCGTTTAATCTTTCAGCATTTTAATCTGGAGGGTTTCACTCTGGATTTGAGCTCTTTCCCTCCCAGCAAAAAGAAGAGCAATGTCTCGGAGGTATTCAAAAATATCATGCAGCGTCTGGGAATTGAAGATTCTCATTTTTCAAATTTAAAGATCCTTTTGAAAAATATGAATTTTGAAATCCCAAGGGCAGAACTCCAGTATGTCCCTGCTCTTTTAAAGGGCGATCAACTCTTGCTCAGCCTTCACAACATCCAGGGAGAACTTTTTTCCAAACCTCTGTCGGTGAGTGAAATGAGTTATGACGGCAGTTTTTCCTTTTCCAGCACCCTAAAAAAGGTGCTGCTTTTTCAGGAGGCCAAAGGGCAACTGAAGATTCGTGGCGCCCAACTGGGCAAATGGCAGTTTTCCGATCTGGCGACGGAGGCCAAGTTGGAAGATGAAAAGATCAGCGTCGAGAATTTTGAGCTTAAAATCGGAGAGACTGCTTTTTTGCTCAATGTGGCCTTGGCCCCCATCGAACAACAGGCCAAGGGCAGTCTGAAGACTAAAGGCTGGATCAGCCCCAATGATATTCCTGGCCTGGGCAAGCGGGTGGCGGGCAGTTACGAGAAGCTTCAGGCCAAGCTCGATTTTGATCTCACGGGTTTTCTCCCCAAGGAAATGGAAGGCTACGTCGAACTGCAGCTGCAGGCGAAAGACAATCTTTATAATAAAGAAAATCCAAATCTGGATATTCTGGTCAAAGGACCTTTGGTCAAAGGGAAACTGGATCTTGCCCAATTAAAGGTGTCTACCGAAAAAACGAATATCTTTACCAACAAAGGCAGTATCGATTTTAGGAAGATGGAAATCTCTGTTCCTATTAGTGGCACGGGTTTCGATTTGCGTACTTTTATTGCCATGCTTTCTGATTTGGAAATCTATGGTTATGTCGATTTTAATGGAACGGTGACCGGTTCGCTCAAACGTCCCGACTTTGTGTTTAGCGCCAAGGCCAAAGAGACGGGCTATAAATTTTTAAGATTCGGGCAAAACGAGGGGAAATTTCAGATTGTAGACGGAACCCTGGGCTATGTGGGAAATTCGCCCGCTGAAGCTCTGTACAAGACTCAAGTCAACATCCAGGCGCCCTTTATTTTTGAGGAGAAACGCCACACGAATCTGAAAAGTAGTTTTGCCAATCTGGAGGCAAGGCAACTCCTCGAGAATCCGGAGATAAAGGGAAAAATTACCGGCATTTTTGATTTGGAGGTCGATCATCAAAAAAATCTGGGAAAAGCGAAGGCCAGTATCGATGATTTTTTCTTTTACCAGTTTCGTTTGGGCGCTACCGAAATGGAAGGCGATTTGAACAGCGGCGTGTTTTCCATCCCGACGATGAGTATCCATCCTCCCACCTATCAGAAGATGACCTTGGCAAAGGATACTGTTTTTAACTTCGATCCCAAGGGATTTCACTTCAAAACCAATCCCCTGCCAGGCATGCATGGAGAGGGTGAATATTTTTACGAACGCAAAAATATTTTTACGGCCAGGGTAGACTGTAAAAAGTGCGACCTGGCACCGCTGGTTTCAGCGCTCGATTTCAATCCCCTGGAAGGAGACTTAAGCGGATCGCTGGAGATGAACCTGGTGATTGGAAACTTTCTGGCCTCCAAAATGCAATCCAAAGTAGATCGATTCAGCCTTAAACTCGGAGATGAGAGTTTGGAACAGACTCGGCCTATAAAAATCAGCTATTCCCAATCTGCCTTTCATTTTGACGATGCCGTGCTTAATTTTAAACAGGGCAATCTTGTGCTAGGCGGATCTTTTAAGAGCGATGGGCCTCTGGATCTCTCGCTCAAGGGGAGTGTAGATCTGGCCATTCTTTCGCAATTTAAAACCCTGGTGAGAGAGGCTGCTGGCCTTGCCCAAGTCGATTTGAAAATCACCGGGAACAAGAAGCAGCCCGCTGTGTTAGGCAGTCTGCAGTTTCAAAATGCACTGCTTGCTCCGCGTGTTTTAGGGAACCCGATTGAAAATTTAGAAGGAAAAGTGATCTTTGAAAAAGATTTGCTGCGCTTTGAAAAGCTCAAAGGGTCGGTGTTAGAAGGCGATCTTCTGGTTTCGGGACAGGTCTGGCACCAGGATTTTAAAATCCAAAAATCGGATGTAAACATTGAGGCCCGGGAAATTGCAGTCAGTGAGCCGGGGGTCTATAAAATTATTTTATCCGGAAAACTGGGTCTGACAGGAAACCAGGACAATCTGCTTTTGGCCGGAAATCTGGATATTACTGAAGGTCGTTATATCAAAAATTTCGACATCAAAGACTATATTTTAAAACCCAGCACGGTCAGTGAACCTTCCAAGCCTTCCCCGATTTCCAACTTGAAATTGGATCTCAAAATAAAATCGCCCGGCGAGCTGGCCATCAAAAATAATATTGCGGAACTTTATCTCAAAAGCGATTTGCATGTCACCGGCACTCCGATGAATCCTGCCTATCAAGGGGCCCTTGAAATTCTGGATGGGAGCTTCCATTATTTTAAGCTCAATTTTGAGAATGCCAAAGGGGTGATTGATTTTCGGGACGTGCGCAAAAGTGATCCTTATGTCGAGATTGTCGCCGAAAAATTATTCGAACGGCCCAGTCAAGATATTCGGGTGAATGCCCGCATTACAGGATATACCGATAATCTTCAGCTTTCCTTCACCTCGGATCCTCCTTTGGAAAAACGAGAAATCCTGGCCTTGATTTTTACCGGGAATTTGCCCGAAGACAAACGCAGCATTTCAGGGGCAAACTTGGCAAGCTCGGTGCTCGCCAACCAGCTGACCTCGGTTCTGGAGGGCCCGGTGGGTTCTTATACCAGCCTGGATGTATTCCGGCTGGAGGCCTCGGATCCCGAAGCCCAAAGTTTAACTTCGCTAGTGGTAGGCAAAAGAGTCACCGATAGACTTTCCCTGGAATTTAAAACCGATCTTTCTTTGGAAGAATCGGTGAAAAGTGTACAAGCAGAATATCTTTTGTTTGATAACCTTCTTTTAAAGGGTTCTCGAAGCACGAATGGGCGTTATCGACTGGAATTGACTTTGCGTTTTAAGAGTTATTAATGAAGCTCCGACATTTTTTCATTCTATCCACCCTGCTCCTTTCCTTCTCTCCCCGAGCCCTTCCTGGAGGAGAGTTGGAGCGCATCCGTTCCATTGAAATCCAAAACAGTCTGCCCCAGAGAAGAAAGGATATCTTGTCGATTATTCGCCTTAAGGTAGGGGACACGTTTGACCGTGAAAAAATGGACAATTCCATTTTTGATTTACGCAAATGGGGGGTCTTTAAAAATGTCGAGGTTTTAGTCCGTCATGAAGGCAACGAAGTCGAGCTGACTTACCAGTTGGAAGACGCCTACATTATTAAAGAGGTGGCCATCGCCGGAAATTATCCCCTGCTTGAAAAACGGGTGCGGCGCGCTGTTTTCATGTCTCCGGGCGATGTGTTTGAAGAGGAAAAAATTCCGGAACAAATCGATCGTCTGATCGGTTTCTACGAAAAAGAGGGCTTTCAAAACACCATCGTTTATATTCAGCAATACCCCAACGACAATGACCGTTCCATCACGCTTAAAGTGGTGATCGAAAAAGGACGGGGTTTTCGCGTCAGGGAAGTAAATCTGGAAGGAAATACGGTCTTTCATCCGGGAAGAATCAAAAATAAAATCAGCCGATTTTTTGACTTTAAACCCCGAAAAATTAAAAGCGACATCGATTCTATCGTAAAACTTTACAAAGATGCGGGCTATCCCCGAGTGCGAGTCAAACTTTCCAAGACCGAGTTTGATAAAGAGCGCCGCACCGTCGATTTGACCCTGCAAATCAAGGAAGGAAAAAGGGTAGAGGTTTTATTCGAAGGCAATGCGCATCAGCAAAGTAGAAAACTGCAAAAAATTGTCTCGGTGACTCAAAGTGGAGACACAGACGAATTTGAACTCGAACATTCCAAGGCCCTGCTTTTGGCCCATTATCGAAGTCTGGGCTACGATGAGACCCAGGTGACATACACAAAAAAGGAACTCAGCCCTCTCCATAGCCTCCTCGTTTTTAAAATCGAGGAAGGCCCCAAGCATCTCATTAAAAAAATTGATTTTGAAGGCAACGAGCATTTTTCCGATAAGACACTCAAAAAACAAATGCTCACGAAAGAAGAATCCCTGGGCGACTCGGGGGTTTTTCTGGAGGAATTATTCAAGCAGGACCTGGAAAATATCGAGAAGTTTTATGAGACCCAGGGTTATTTGGAAACGAAGGTGGAAGATTGGAAAAAGGAGCTGAATGCCACCCAGGATAAATTTCTTTTAAATGTAGAGCTGAAGGAAAGAAAAATTTATCCCGTAGAATCTTTGGAATTTGAGGGCCTGAAAAGTCTGAAGCTGGAAAAAGTGAAAGGCTTTTTGCGGGTTCAGGAAAATAAACCTTTTTCTCCCACCTTGTTGGAAGAAGATGTGCGCGCCCTCCTCGTGCACTATGCGGATCAAGGCTATCCTTACGCCGAGGTGAAGACTGAATTTGATAAGCTGGATTCCGGCAAGGTCAAAATCCGATATAAAATCAACGAGGGGAAAAAAGCTGAAATGGGTCAAATTTTGCTCGTTGGAAATAATCGAACAAAATCCAAAAGCATCCTTCAAGCCTTGAAATTAAAAGAAGGAGATCCTTTCAGGCCCCAGCAGATCCTGGATAGCCAGATTCGACTTCGCCGACTGGGTATTTTTGATTCCCTCAGTCTGGAAACCCTGGGCCTAAAAGGAAAAGAGGAAAAAGTTCATCTGGTGGTGAGGGTCGAAGAGAGAAAAAATAAAATTCTGGATTTGGGTTTTACCTACGATACCGACACCAGCTTCAAGGCCAAATTGGTTTATAGCGAACTCAATTTATTGGGGCGTGCCAAACACCTCGATTTTAAATTGACGGGCGGGCTGCTTTTTAACCGTGGCGAGATTGCCTATACCGACCCCCGTTTTTTAGGATCGGATTGGCAACAGTTTGCTAATGTTTTTGCGCAATATGAAAATCGGGCCTCACTGGAAGACCGTCAGGTAGGGACCTCTCTGGCTTTTTTGAGGGATCTTACCCGCAAACTCAGCTTAATTTTTAAATATGAATTTGCCTTAACGGAATTCAATGAAGCCAAAACCGATTTTTCCCTGCTTCCCCCTGGAAGTGGGACCAACACAACGGGAAAATTAGGTGTCTCGGTGAGTTACGACAAGCGGGATAATTTTGGAGATCCCCATTCGGGTTTCTATACGGTGGGCAAATTCGACTATGGAACCCAATTGAATGATGGCGTCACCCATTTTTTAAAGTGGGGCAGCCGCTTTGGTTATTGGTGGTCTCCCTTTGCAAAATTAACTTTTGCCAATGTGTTGCGTGTGGATAATATCATCCCCCTCAGCTCCTCAGGCCGGGTTCCCGCCCAGGAATTATTCTTTCTGGGGGGAGACGACACAATCCGAGGCTTTGGCCAGGATCAGATCAACCCCGGAGGCGGAAAATTGGCCCTGGTGCATAATCTTGAACTGCAGTTCCGTCTTTATAAAGGTTTTCAAGTGGTGGGTTTTGCCGATTCGGGCTTTGATATCAATTCCTGGGGGGAGTTGGGTCTGGATACTTTAAGACATAGCGCTGGAGCGGGGCTCCGTTACGTCACCCCGGTGGGTCCTATACGCCTCGATTATGGCTTTATTTTGGATAGAAGACCGGAAGAAAGTAAGGGGAGGCTGCACTTTACCTTTGGCTATTTCTTTTAAACACGATAAAATTTTAGGATTATGTCTATGCAAGAAATTCTTAAAAAATCGATGCAGGGGATGGGCAAGGTGGTGGAGGGAATTGCCAGGCCTTTTCTGAAAAAGACGGGGGCTTCCCCTGCGTCTGCCCATAAAAATGGCCGCAGTACGAGTGAATCCTTTTCAATTCCGGACTATAAACTCAAGAAAGTCCTTTCTCTTTGTGAATTAAAAGACCTGTCTTCCCTGCTTCCGGCCTTGTCCTCCAAAAAAATAATCTATTATCAATGGGGCGAAGAGAAGGTCTTCGATTTGCTGTCCCAAAAAGGAGCCACCGAGATCCTTGAACTCGAAAACGAGTTTTCCGCCTCAGAGGCCAAGGTCCCTAAAAATCTTCAGATCGATAAATTGAGAGTGAATCTCTGCAAGCTTCCCTTCAAAAATGAAAATATCGATTTTGTGCTCTTCCTCAGCTCGGGGCTTAAAAAGAACGATTTTATCCCCTGGTGTTCGGAGATTTCAAGACTGCTGAAAGACAATGGGCGTGCGGTGATTTCCTTCATGCATCCCTTTTGGGAATATCTCTCCAATCCCAGCGTTCGTTTTGCCCATCGCTTTGACCGTTATTTTATGGAGCTCAAAAAGAATCAGCTTTACGTGGAGGAGATTCGCGAAGTGCTGGTGGAAGATTCCCTCAAAGTGAAGCTGCGTGCTCTTTCAGAAGAGGAATTTAAATCCATCAAAGGCCTTCCCGCACTGCTATTTTTTAAAGTAGCCCGCTTAAAGCGGCAAAAAAAGTAATTATGGATCTTCAAAAAAAAACATCCCCCGAAGAAAAACTGAAACTCCTCAAGGTTTCTTTGTTTGAACCCACTCCTTCGGAGGGGAACTATGTCCCCTGTGTTCGAACAGGCAATCTGCTGTTCATTAGTGGTCAACTCCCAAAGGTGGGCCCGCAACTGGCCTTCAAAGGGCGCCTGGGCAAAGAAGTGAATCTCGACAACGGCAAGCGTGCAGCGAAACAGGCCTTGGCGAATGCGCTGGCGGTGGCGAAATGGGAAATGGGCTCTTTAGATAAAATTACACGCGTCGTCCGTTTGACCGGTTATGTAAACAGTTTCCCGGGTTTTAGTGATCAAGCCAAGGTGATGGATGGCGCCAGTGACTTGTTGGGAGAAATTTTTGGAGACCTGGGCAAGCATAGCCGAGTCAGCGTGGGTGTCACCGACCTGCCTCTGGGAGCCACGGTAGAAGTGGATTTGATTTTGGAAGTGAAATGATTGAGTCCTGTCTTTCTGTTGTCCTCAATTCAACGCAAACCCCTTCTTCCCAATCATATATTCAATTTTCCGGGCCAGCGAATCGATGTGAAAAGGTTTCACTAAAAAATCATCTGCTCCACTTTCGAAACAACGTCTTCTGTCTATTTGTCCATCTTTTGCCGTTAAAACTAAAATCATGATTTCCTTGGACCCAGGGCTGCCCTTTATTTTTTGGCAGACTTCTATCCCACTCATCCCGGGCATCATTAAATCGAGTAACAATAATACGGGTTTATATTTGCTGATTTTTTTAAGGGCTTCCTCGCCATCCTGCGCCTTTTCTACCTCGTAGCGATTGGGATTAAGAATTCGTGAAACAATCTTGAAAATCTGCGGATCATCATCCACCACCAGGACGGAGTGTTTTGCGTTTTTTTCCATTTATTTTATCCCTCGATAAAAAAATACGAAATTAAGGTAGGCAAAAATTATAACGATTAAATTTAAAAAGGCCAAGGAACAGTTTCGAACCCTTGCATATTTTTTCCAAGGCTAACGCGGCGCATTATCTGCTTGACAGGTCGGACAAGCTTAGCGATAAACGGTAGCCAGTTGGTTTCGTGTGGGTAAGTAACGTAGCGAGTAAAATCGCATAACGGAACGAGTGAAATTTAACAGAGATTAATTTCTTGACACATCTTTTATAATCTCTTAACTATTTTGCACTTAGCATTCCGTTAATGGGGTTATTTCTTTATTAATAAAAAATTTTAATTTTATAGAACTGGTGAGAGCCAGTGTTTGTAAAACTGTTCTAAAAATAGAAACTAAAATAAAAAGGAGAGGAAGCCATGAAAAAAATAGGCTTATTAGCCGTGGCAGCCGCTGTTGCTCTGACAGCTGGTTCATTACAGGCTAAAGATAAAAGTTCCGCTGGGGGCTTAGAGCTCAGTGGAAATGTCGATGTGGTTATGGGTTGGCAGCATGACTCTGCAAATATTGGTGGTGGTGGTGCATTTGGCATGATCAATACCGTTAATGATGCAGACACCTCCGGTGGAGTTGGTGGGGGACAATTAGGTGATTTTAGAGGTGCAGATACCCCTAAGAGAGACACCTTCAATTTCTACCTCGATCAAGTTGAACTCGATCTGAACAAGACCTTCGGTGAAAACATCCGTGCCCGTGCCGATTTGGACTTCGGTCGTGCTGCTTCAGGTTCCTATCACAGTGTGATAGAGCAGGCCTATGTGACCGCGAATATTCCCCTAGGGAATGGCGTGGAATTCCTGGTGGGACGTTTCAATACCCCCATCGGAACTGAATCGGTGGATCGTAACGACAATACCGCACTTTCTTACAGTAACATCTTCAATTTCATTCGTCCCCACAATACAACCGGTGCTAAAATTTATTACGCATTCAATGATAATATCGATTGGCATTTGTATGTGGTGAACAATCTGTTTGATACCATTGCCATGGATACCACCATTCCTTCTTTTGGTACCCGTATTGGTTTTACCTGGGGTGAAAAAGGGAAAGAAAGCACCTTTGGTCTTTCTTATGCAGCAGGTCCTGAAGGTGCGGCGGCTCATCTTGTGACCGGTGCAGCAGTTCCTGTAAGTCTAAAGAAGCATTTCACGCATATCGCTGATTTGGATTTCTCGGTTCACGTGACCGATGCCTTCTTGATTGCTGGTGAAGCTATCTATAGACAGGATAACTTGGGTGGTGCTTATTTGGGTGCCGCGGGTCTTCCCCTAATCGGTGTCCCTGGAAATCCTAATGCGAAGGCCTTTGGTGGTAACTTACTGTTAGGTTACAGTTTCAACGAAACCTGGAATGCCTACCTTCGTTACGATTTCTTGAACGACAGACAAGGCCTCTATACCACAAACGTTCATTCTACCTATCATGATTTTGCCTTAGGTGCAGGCTACCAAATCACCGATGGTGCAAAGATGAAATTGGAATATCGTTTAGATTTGCAACGCTATACAGGTGGCGCTCCTAAAGGATATAACAATGGTTTCGCCGCTGAATTTGCCTATAACTTCTAATTGAGAAGTTTAAGCGTGGCTTTTGAAAACCCCCCGATTTATCGGGGGGTTTTTTTTTCGTAAAGAAGGATTGTTTATTACGGTGTTAAAAAAGTAGGCATATGATTAAAAATGAAATTCATTCAAAACAAGAATGCAAATCCAAAATTATTAACTCCTTATAAAGTCTAAAGAAAATTAATTGTTGTTTTTGGCATCAAGCATGCATTAACAAGCAACGGCAAGATTAACAACTTCTGGAAAAGGAGCATGAAATGAAAAAAACTTTATCTCTATTAACCGCATTCTTGGCCTTTGCACCGTTCTCCTCAAAGGCAGAATCCAAAGCGGGTGGTCTGCAGCTTTCTGGAAATATTGATGTGGTTACGGGCTGGCAACACGACGATAGCAATGCCTTGGGAACTCCGGTGGGGGGCCAATTGGGATGGTTTCGCGGCGCAACGGCTCCCAAGCACGACACCTTTAATTTTTACCTCGATCAAGTCGAACTGGATCTCAATAAAACTTACGGTGAAAATATTCGAATGAGAGCGGATATCGATTTGGGTCGCGAGCTTTCCGGAACAGGAAGAAATACGGAAGGTTTTAATATGTCCCTCGAGCAGGCCTATGTCACTGTAGGCGTGGGTGGGGCGGAGTTACTCGTGGGTCGTTTCAATGTCCCCATCGGTTATTATGTGGTCGATCGTGCCGATAACCCCACTATTTCTTTCTCAAATATTTTTAATTACGTTACGCCCGCCAATGCAACAGGCGCAAAGCTGTATTATTCCTTCAATGACCTGGTGGATTTGAATGTCTATGTGGTCAATAATTTAGCCGATTCCGTGGCCTTTGGTAATCCTATTGCGGGAGGAACCACCGTGAATCCTGGGGGCTTGGCAAGTTACAGCGCCATTCCTTCTTATGGGATGAGACTAGGATTCAACTGGGGCAAGGACAACACCAAAAGCACCGTCGGCTTTTCTTATGCCGGTGGGCCGGAACGCTTCGGTTGCAACGGAGGCGGATCCTCTTGTAACAAGCACCTCACCAATCTGGCCGATCTGGATTTCGCGGTTAAATTTACGCCGGAGTTTTTATTGGCAGGCGAATTGGTTTACCGTCAGGACAACTCCAACATCTTGGGTATCAAGAACGACAAGGTCTGGGGTGGATTTGTTGTGGCCAATTACGATTTGAATGAGGCCTGGAGAGTTTTCTTCCGTTATGGTTTTTTACAGGATCGAAGTGGCTATTACACGGCAACAAACCAGAACATGCATGATTTCGCGCTGGGCCTGGGTTACCAAATCACGGATGGAGCAAAACTGAAGTTGGAATACAGTCCGACTATTTTTGATCCTCGTGGCACGGGTGCCAAGACTTCATGGAGTCATGGATTTGCCGCAGAACTGGCTTATAACTTTTAGTTTTCTTCCCCTCCTAATAAGTGCAGCCTCGCTTTTGTTATAAGCGGGGCTGCTTTTTTTTTTGCATTCTTGACAAGTTTGTCCTCCTTATCCATAGCTGCTACATGGCCCTATTTATTACTTTTGAGGGGATCGAAGGCTGCGGAAAATCGACTCAAATCGATTTGCTGGCGGGGCATTTTTTAAAAAATAAAATCCCCTTTATTAAAACCCGAGAACCCGGCGGAACCCTGCTGGGAGAAAAAATCCGGCCTCTTCTATTAGATCGTCATTCCAATCCTGTCCCTATGGCAGAATTACTTTTATATTCGGCAGATCGTGCCCAGCACTGTGCTGAAAAAATTCTTCCTGCCCTAAAAGAAGGTAAAATGGTTCTCTGCGATCGCTTCATCGATTCTACCCTGGCCTACCAGCATGGAGGTCGAAAAATCGATTTGGATCTTATTGAACAACTGATCCATATTTCGACGAATGGCCTAAGGCCTCACTTAACCCTGCTGTTTGACTGTCCGGTAGAACTGGGGCTGGGCCGAGCCAAGGGAAGAAATCAAAAAGAGAATGATGTTCAGGATCGTTTTGAAAATCTGGATTTGTCTTTTCATCAAGCGGTGAGAGACGAATATTTGAGGCTGGCCAAAAAGGATACAAAACGATTTTGTGTGCTGGATGCCAGTTTGTCGATTGCAGAAATTTTTGAGCGAGTATTAAAAGCTGTGAACTCCCTCTCCCTAACCCTCCCCCGTCAAAGGGGGAGGGAGGAATAAAATGAATATCCTAGGCCACGAAAAAACTTTAAAGCATCTCCTTCAGCTTGCAGCTTCCAATAAGCTTCCTCACGCCTTACTCTTCTGCGGTCCGGAAGGCATTGGGAAATCTTTGGTGGCTTTGCACTTTGTGCAAAAAATGTTCTGTGCTGGTTCAGAACCTTGTCAAAAATGCCCCACCTGTTTGCGAGTGCAGGAAAAAAATCATCCCGATTTGCTTTGGATCGAACCCGAAAAAGAGGTGATTAAAATCGAGAAGGTTCGGCAGATGAAGCAATGGCTCTCTCTAAAACCGTTGGAAGCTTGCAGAAAAATTATTATTTTAAGGGATGCGCATGCCTTGCCTCCTGCGGCGGCCAATGCTCTGTTGAAGATCTTGGAGGAGCCACCCTCCGATGTTTTGATTATTCTGATTACAGCTTTTCCCAATGCCTTGCTTAAGACTATCTTGTCCCGTGCGCAAAAGATCTATTTTCAACCCTTAAGCCCAAATCAAACCGCGCAGGTTTTGGCGCTCAAAAACCATGTCCCCAATTCGGAGCTGCTGCGTACGCACGCTCTTTCTCCCGGGCAGTGGCTGTCCCTAAAAAGCGAAGCGCTCGAATTGATAGAAAAACAAATTTTACCGGCGCTCAATTCCAAACCGAGGCAATTGTTGCAGCTTTTGAATGTGGCGCAGGAAATTTCAGGAGATGCGGAAACGGAAAAGTCGGTCTTAACTCTTTTATTATGGGAATGGCGCAAAAGGATCTTGCAAAATCCCTGTGCAGAAAACCTGGAGAAATTTCAATGCATCGGCCTTTCATTAAAACGCCTCGACCGTTACGCAAATGCCTTGTTGACCTTCGAAAATCTCTTCCTTAAATTGTGCCTCTAATTATGCCTAAATTTTACCTCACGACTGCCATCGATTATGTCAATTCCATCCCTCACATTGGCACGGCCTATGAAAAAATTGGAGCCGATGTGCTCGTACGTTACCGGCGCCTCAAAGGAGACGAGGTTCGTTTTCAGATGGGCAACGATGAACATTCGGCCAATGTGCAAAAGGCGGCCATTGCCCAGGGTCTGAGCCCCAAAGTTTACTGCGATGGGATGCGTGAGAAGTTTACCCAAATTTGGAGCAAACTTCGCATCAGCTATGACGATTTTATTCAAACCTCAGAGCCGCGTCATCACGCGGCTTCCAAAAAATTTTTCCAAGTTGTTTTTGAAAAAGGGGATATCTACGAAGGGGAATATGAAGGATGGTATTGTGAATCCTGTGAGGCTTATCAAACCGAAAAAGATTTAGTGGAAGGTCTTTGTCCTAACCATAAAACAAAACCCCGCTGGTTGGTGGAAAAAAATTATTTTTTTAAACTCTCCAAATATCGCGAGGCCTTAATTGCTCATATCGAAAAAAATCCAAAATTTATTTTACCGGATATTCGCCGAAACGAAATTTTGAGTCTGCTGCAAAAAGAAGGGCTGCAGGATATTTCCATCTCCCGCTCGACCTTCGATTGGGGCATTCCGGTGCCCGCAAATCCCAAGCATGTTTTGTATGTCTGGTTTGACGCACTCCTCAATTACATCACGGCCGTCGGCTATGGCCAAGACGAGGCAAAATTCAGGCAGTGGTGGCCCGCGCAACTTCATATTGTGGGAAAAGATATCACCCGTTTTCACTGTGTCATTTGGCCAGCGATGTTGATGAGTGCCGGCTTGGAACTGCCCCAACATGTTTTTGGGCATGGATTTGTCTACTTAAAAGGCGAGAAGATGAGCAAGAGCCTGGGCAATGTGGTGACTCCCCTGGACATCGTCGAAAAGTTCGATGCCGATGTCCTGCGCTATTATCTGATGCGTTCCTCCAGTTTTGGGTCGGACGGAAATTTTAGCTGGGAGGATTTCATTACCCGCTATAACAGCGATCTTGCTAACGATATAGGAAACTTGCTCAGCCGTACCTTGGGGATGGCCAAGAAATATTTTGAAGGAAAAATTGAAGCGGGTCAAAGAGCGGAAGAAGAAAATTGGCTGCTACAAACCTTTGAAAATTCTAAAAAGAAATATCATGAGTCTCTGGATTATTTGAATGGAGATCTGGAATTTCATCAGGCCTTGAGTGCGATTTGGGAACTCATGAGCGCCTGTGATAAATACATCGATGTCTCGGCCCCCTGGACCTTAAAGAAAAATAATCAGGACGATCGACTGAAAGAGGTGCTCTTCAATTTGGTAAATGCCCTGCGAATTATTGGTCTCTGGATTTCTCCCTTCATGCCCGAAACGAGTAGAAAGATCTATCAGCAATTGAACCTGCCCCTTCCTCAGGTCTTCCAGCAAAATGAGGATTGGTCTGCTTTTCGGGGCCCTCATCAACTGGGTGAATCTTTTCAGCTCTTTCCCCGCTTTGAAAACAAATAAAAATCCGCATACAGAAAAGACGGTGTGTGAAATGAAGTATCAAAGTAACCCCGTGGGGACCAAAGTGATTTCTGAAATGGAACAAAAGCTTGCGCGCTCAAAATTTCCTAAAAACTACAGCATCGAAAAAATTCTCATCTCAAACTAAAAGGCTACGATTGCTTTGGAAGAAAGCGATTATTTTCATCAAATTTTTTCTATTCAGAAATTGTGGGAGAAATAATTTCTAATTCCATCTTGGATTTAACTTGAGTAGCAGCCCGGTGACAGACGTCCGCAAACCAACCCAGCCTATTTGAAAGCGTTTGAATTTTGGACTTTTATTTTGAAGATACTTTTACACATTTTAGTATTAATAAGAGCTTATGCTTCTCTTTAGCTTGGCCTCAACCTTGCTGTCTCTTTAGAGATGCGTATTCCTCGACTTCTCCTTTCTTCATCCATTTCTTACTTTTTCCCGCCGCTCTGTGTGCTTTGTAAAAGTTTGGAGCTTGATTCAAAGTTTGCTCTTTGCGAATCCTGTCAGAGCAAGCTTGAAGAAGTGAGTGGGCCGATTTGTCCCCGTTGCGGAGATCCCAATTCCACAAATCAGCTGAAGGCTCACAGCTGTCAGGATTGTTTGAAGGCCAAGCTTCCTTTTGAAATTTGTCGTTCGATTTTTAGTCTCAAAAAACCTTTTTCAGATCTTTTGTATCTTTTTAAATTTAAAAATTCCGAGCTCTGTTTAGATTTTTTTACACAAAAATTAGCGGATAAAATCCCTGGCTTTTTGCAATCTGCCGATTATCTGCTTCCCGTGCCTTCGCACTGGTTTACCTTGATTCGTCGCGGCTACAATCCTTCATTAATTTTGGCAAAGGCGCTTTCCCGCAAAATAAAAGTTCCAGTGGAGTTTTCGGCTTTAAAACGAGTCAAGTTGGGTTCGGCACAAAAAACGTTGAATCGACAGCAGCGCTTGAAAAATATTCGTAATGTCTTTAGGCTGGCAAAAAAGCATCCCTTTAAAAATAAAAAGGTGCTGCTGATTGATGATGTGTATACAACAGGCGCAACCCTGATCGAGTGTGCCAAGCTTTTAAAGAACGCCGGCGCAGAGGTTTATGGTTTGACCCTGGCCAGAACCCCATTGGAGTTTTCATGAAATCATTTTTTGAAGTAGCCAAACAAGCCGCCCTGGCTTCTGGTCAGCTACAGTTAGATAATCTGCTGAAAGAAAAGCAGATTGAATTCAAGGGGGAGATCAATCTGGTGACCCACGTGGATAAACTTTGCGAAAAAGAAATTATCGCGATTATCCAGGGGGCCTTTCCCAGTCATGATATTCTGGCTGAAGAAGGTGGAGGAAACCGGCAGCATTCCGATTATCGCTGGGTGATTGACCCTATTGATGGAACCACCAATTATGCGCATGCCTATCCCTTGTTTTCCACGTCGATCGGTTTGGAATATAAAGGAGAGATTATTTTGGGTGTGGTTTACGAGCCTAATTTGAAAGAAATGTTTATCGCTGAAAAGGGTTCCGGGGCCTTTTGTAATGGGCAAAAAATAGCGGTATCTTCCACAAAAATATTAAAACAGTCGCTTCTGGTGACCGGTTTTGCTTATAATCTTTCGGAGACGGGTGAAAACAACATCGTCCAGTTTGAAAAATTTTTGATGAACGCCCAGGCGGTGCGTCGAGACGGCGTGGCCTCTACCGATTTGTGTGATGTGGCCATGGGACGCTACGATGGTTTTTGGGAACTGGCCCTTCAGCCCTGGGACGTGGCCGCGGGATTATTGATCGTCGAAGAGGCCGGTGGGCGGGTGAGCAATTATCAGGGAAAGCGTTTTAGTATTTATGAAAAACAAATGTTGGCGTCGAATAGTTTACTGCACGACGCCATGTTAAAAATTTTGAATTCTTAAGTCAGCGAGGACCGGATGCAAAGTTTAACTCACGAAAATCTCCAAAAGGCCCTGATCGATTTGCAAAAGAAAAACTGGGAAAGTGCGGCGGAAAACCTGAACAAGCTGCTGGAAGACGCCCATCAGAAAAAAAACCTGCTTCTCCAAACTACCGCTTATTCCTGTTTAGGTCTGCTCGCCCAACTCAAAAAAGAATGGAAAGAATCGTGGCGTTACTATGAAAAAGCCGAAAGGTTGGATCCTCAAAATGGCTATTACAAACTTTTAGTGGCACGCCTTCTTTTGCGTTTGTTTGGCCAAAACGATACCGCCATCAAAAAATGCGAGAAGATCATTATGCAAGAGGACATTACGCCGGCCTTGCGCCATCAGGCCTTCATCACCATTGGATCTGCCTATCTCAAAAAGAGCGACCGCAAGCGCGCGGCAAAGTCTTTGTTGCAATCGATCGGGGAGCATTTCTCGGGGATTCAAAAGCTATCGGATTTGGACATGACCTTGCTCGAGGGCCTGATCCGAAGAAACACGGGGACTGAAGAATGTAAATATTTTTTGGAGGAAGCAAAGATGCTGGCCCTGTCGCTGAAAGATTTGACCGCGGCCGATCAGTTGACGAAACTTTTGATTAGTTTTCCGAATTAAAGAATCCCCTCATCCTTCGGAGGCGCCTCTAACTCGGGAGATTCCTGTTCTATCTCCTGTTCCTGTTTTTTCAAAAAACGCCAAAAGGCCATAATTAAAAGGCCAATGCCCATTCCTACCACTAAGATCAGCACACGCTCCACGCGTTTCATCCAGAATAAAAGTTGATCCAGTTGATTGCCAAAAAAATAACCCAGGCAAGTGACAAAACTAACCGATATAGAAGCCGCCATACCGTTCATCAAAAGTACTTTTTTAAAGTGAACTTTGAAGGCCCCCGAGCTCAGGAAGATAGTGGAACGCAGACCCACTAAAAATCGGGCAAAAAAGAAGGTCCGGTTTCCGTAACGATGAAAATAATAATTGATGGCCTTGATTCGTTTCGCGCTGAAAAATCTTTTCAGTTTTTTGTGGCTGATAATATCCTGTCCAAAGCGACGCCCAATCCAGTACAGACAAAAATCACCGCAGATGGCTCCCACATATAATGTAAGCAGGGTGGGAATAAACTCGGTGTCTCCCCGATGAGCCAGATAACCCCCAATCACAATCACGACATCTTCGGGAATAGGCAGACCCATGCCGCAGAGGAGCAAGAGGATAAAAAAGGCAATGTATTTGAAGTGGCTGAGGTAAGGTAAGTAGTGTTCCATAAGTGAGTTAGATAATCTTTTAGAAGTCTTGAGGTAGAAAAACAATAAAAGATTGATAGTGCTGCAATTTCTCTCTATCAGGGATAATAAATGCTTTTGAAAGATTTTTCCTTCTCCTATCCTCCTGAGCTGGTAGCTCAAGAACCTGCGAACCCTCGCGATAGTTCGCGTCTTTTGGTTTTGGATAGAAGCACACAAGGTATTTCGCACTCTCTATTTCGAGATCTTCCCTCGTTTTTCAAAAAAGGAGATCTGCTCATTCTGAACAACACCAAGGTCTTGCCCGCTCGACTTTGGGCCCAAAAAGAGACAGGCGGAAAATTAGAGGTCTTGATCGTGGCTGAAAATCAAAGGGGCCTTTGCTCGGCGATGATCTTCCCTTCCAAAAATATAAAAGCCGGGCAGAAGATTTTTTTTGAATCGAAATTGGGAAAGATCGAAGCCGAAATTATCCAACCCGAAGGAAAAGTAAAACAGCTTCTTTTTTCTTCTTCCGTTTCGGTGCGTGAGTTAATGCTCGAACAAGGGGCCGCACCTTTGCCCCCTTACATCAAGCGCGCGCATCCGAAAGCCGAAGATCTGCATCGCTATCAAACGATCTTTGCCCAAAAAGAAGGCGCCATCGCCGCACCCACTGCCAGTCTGCATTTTACAGAAGCGGTATTGAAGGAGTTAAGAGAAAAAGGAGTAGAAATCCATTTCATTACCCTGCATGTGGGGATGGGAACCTTTGAGCCGGTTCGGGTAGAAAAGATTGAAGAGCATCAAATGCAGACGGAATATTACGAAGTACCAGATTCGGTTGCTGCAGCCATCCAGAACGCTAAACAGGAAGGTCGGCCCATCACGGCGGTGGGCACGACGGTGGTGAGGAGTCTGGAATCCTATTATAGAAATCCCTCGCCCCTTGAGGGAGAGGGGTCAATGCAAGCTACCTCTCTCTACATCACCCCCGGCTACAAATTCCAAGTCATCGATCGTTTCCTGACAAACTTTCATCAACCCGAATCCACTCCCTTACTACTCACCTCTGCTTTTGCGGGAGCTGAGTTTTTGAAAAAGGCCTATGCCGAAGCGATAGCCCAAAAATACCGTCTTTTTAGTTATGGGGATTGCATGTGGATTGGCTAATTTTCGAGGAAACATACCTTGACCCCTCCTCGGACTTGTAGTCTTAAGTGGGCCAATTTTTTTTTGGTTTACTTATGTCCTTTTCTTTCAAACTTCTCAAAAGTTCCGCAAACACTAAAGCCCGTTTGGGTGAAATTCAGACGCCTCGGGGACTCATCCCTACACCCGTATTTATGCCCGTCGGTACTTACGCGACGGTGAAGGCGATTCGTCCGGATCAATTGGCGAACGAACTGAAACCTCCTATCATTTTGGGAAATACCTATCACCTCTATCTCCGGCCCGGGCATAAGCTTGTTCAAAAACTGGGTGGTCTTCATCATTTCATGCAATGGCCGGGGCCTATTTTGACGGACAGCGGGGGCTTTCAGGTGTTTTCTTTAGCAAAGTTCCGGAAACTCAAAAAAGAGGGGGTGGAGTTTCAGTCGCATCTGGATGGATCGACGCATCTCTTAAGTCCGGAGTTAGCCATCGAAATTCAAGAATCCTTGGGCTCCAACATCATGATGGTATTGGATGAATGCCTGGGCTTTCCGGTCACCGAGGAACAGGCCCAGAAATCTTTGGATCTTACGGTGGATTGGGCTGCGCGTTGCTTGATGGCGAGAAAATCGGATTCTGCGTTGTTCGCAATCCTTCAAGGAGGGATGTATCCGCATCTCAGAAGACAATGTTTTGATCGGCTGCAGGAGCTGTCAGAAAACGCCTCACACCTCACACCTCACACCTCACGCCCTTTCGACGGCTACGCCATTGGCGGCGTTTCGGTGGGCGAACCCATGGAACTTGCTTACAAAATTGCAGAGAGCTGCACTGAATATCTTCCTCCCGATAAACCTCGTTACCTGATGGGAGTAGGGATGCCCGAAGATATCGTGGAATGCATCGACCGTGGCATCGACATGTTTGACTGCATCATCCCCACGCGCAATGCTCGAAATGGGATGTTGTTTACGCCCGAAGGATCACTCTATATCAGCAATGCCGAGCATAAGGAAGATCCTCGTCCCATCGACGAAAATTGCAAGTGCTATACCTGCCAGAATTTCAGTCGGGCTTACTTGAGACATTTAATGATGGGGAAGGAAATTCTCTCCTCCATACTAAATTCAATTCACAATTTACATTACTATCTCAATCTGTTAGTCGAAATCCGCCTCGCGATAGCCGAGGAGAGATTTCCAGAATTTAAGAAAGATTTTTTTAGAAAAATGATCCCCTCTCCCCTTGAGGGAGAGGGTTAGGGAGGGGGGTCCAATCATAAATCCAATTTATGATCACCCTCTCTCTGACTCTCTCCCCTCAAGGGAGAGAGGGCTAGACATGATACAAGAGTGACTTATGAATCCATTTATTTCTACCGCCTGGGCCCAAGGTGCAGGCGCATCACCCACCGCCAGCCTTAGTTTTTTTGCCCCGCTAGGCATAGTGTTTTTGATTTTTTATTTTCTGGTGATTCGTCCCCAGCAAAAACAGCAGAAAGACAGGCAGGCAATGATTACTGCCTTACAAAAAGGGGATTCTGTGGTGACCACCTCCGGAATTTACGCAAAAATTGTGGAGACCAGCGACAAAATAATCACTTTGGAAATTGCCCCCAATGTGAAAATTAAATGTGATCGTGACGCGGTATCTAAAAAAACTGAGTAAAAATAATTTCGAGTTCAATTATGACTTCTTCCTGGCGTAATAAAATTTATCTGGTTTTAGCCCTTATCCTTCTTTCTCTCTATGCCCTCATGCCCAGTATTTTAGGCCTGCAATCCCGCCTTGAAGAGGCAGAGGCCAAAGGTCGTGTCCTTAAAACCTGGGAAAAAACCTTGGCCTGGATCTTACCTCAAAAAGAACTCAACCTGGGTCTGGATCTTCGGGGAGGAATCTATCTGGAACTCGAGGTCTCGGTTCAAGAGGCCGTTTCTAATCGACTGGACCTGATAGCCAGTCAGACTCAGCGTTACCTGAGCTCCGAAAAAATCCCCAATGTCATTATAGAGCGCGTTCCCAAGACCGATCGTATTCGTGCCCTGCTTCCGAACGAAGTGGCGCTTAAAAAATTATCCGAATACCTTTCTAAAAATTATTCGAACTCTTTAGTTCTACAAAAGGAAAGTAACGAACTTACTTATCAAAGCGAACAAAAAGACGAAGCCAGTCTGCAGGCTCTAGTGGGCAGCTTAAATGAAAAATTAGCCCCCCTGGGAGCGCTCGAGATTGAAAGAAGCACAGGTTCCGATACTTTTCGGGTGGTCTTACCCAATGAGGCCAAACGAGAAGAAATAAAACAAAAAATTGCCAGCGATTTTAAAGATCTGAAAGAAAAGAATGAGCCTGGCAAAGTGGTTTATAAACCCAGTGACGCCTATTTGAATACGCTGCACCAAGATTCCGTGAAGCAGGCCGTGGAAACCATTCGAAACCGTATCGATCGTTATGGAGTTGCAGAGCCTTCTATCCGAAAGCTGGGGACCAATCGCATTGCCGTAGAATTGCCGGGGGTGAGCGATCCCGCTCGAGCCATTAGTATTGTCAAACAATCGGGTAAACTTGAATTTAAACTGGTGGATGATTCCAAAATGACTTCCCCTCAACATCCACGCGCAAACAATGAAATACAAGATCTGATTGCCAAGGCAAGGGTAGAGAAAAAAATTCCTGAAGGTTTTAGCGCTGAAAGTGTTAACCAGATTAATGAGGCCCTCAAAGGAAAAATTTCCTCCGATTCCGAGATTGCCTTTGAACTTCAAACCGATCCCATCAAAAAGAAGGTGGTTGCTGGAACCCCGTATGTCTTGAAACGAAAAGCCGAGGTGACAGGAGACATGCTACGCGGAGCACAAGTCAGTGTGGGAAACGAAGGGCCTTATGTCTCGCTGTCTTTTAATCCCATCGGTGCAAAACTGTTTGGGGAACTCACTGCAGCCAATGCCCAGAAAGGTTTTTTGGCGATTATCCTCGATGGGAATGTCATGTCCGCTCCCTTCATCAAGGTAGCTATTCCCAATGGAGAAGCACAAATTACCCTGGGGGCTGGCGATTATAATACCCAATTGCAGGAGGCCGAAAACCTTTCGCTGGTTTTAAGAGAAGGCGCCCTTCCGGCCTCGCTCAAAGAAATCACCAAAACGATTATCGGACCGAGTTTGGGTAAAAACGCGATTCACGAAGGTTTAAGGGCTGCGCTCATTGCGGCTTTGGTGGTCGTCGCCTTTATGATCCTCTATTATAAGGCCTCCGGACTCATTGCCGATGTCGTGCTGGGAGTGAACGTCCTGCTCATTATGGGAGTGCTCGCCATGTTCCAGGCCACGCTTACTCTGCCTGGTATTGCAGGAATTGCCCTTACGATGGCGATGGCCCTGGATGCGAACATTATTATTTTTGAACGTATTCGAGAGGAAATCAAATCGGGCAAACCTATTAAAATAGCCGTGAATGCAGGTTTTTCGAATGCCTTAACCGCCGTCATCGATACCCATCTGACCACCTTTCTATCAGGAATTGTACTCTATCAGTTCGGAACCGGCCCTATTCGTGGCTTTGCGGTGACCCTGATGATTGGAGTGGTGACGACTTTACTCACTGCTTATTGGGTGACGCATCTTATTTATGAATATTGGATTCAAAAAAAGAATCCTGAGACTTTGAGCATATAAATCCCAGTCCACTCCCCCTTGAGGGGGGAGGGTCAGGGAGAGGGTGACAGTGGATGTAAATGGAATCCAACCCCTCACCCTAACCCTCTCCCCCAAGGGGAGAGGGGATGCCAGTATGGAAATTTTTTCTTATGAAAATCGTCGAAAAAGAAATTCCCTTTATTCAAAACCAGTCTTTTCTTTTGATCTTATCCTTAATTCTGACCATGGGTTCTCTCTTGTTGATGGTTTATCATGGCTTTAATTTAGGTATCGATTTCAAAGGGGGTATCAAACTTCAATACAAATTAAGTCAAAGTATTGAATCGGGCAAAATTCAGGAGGCCTTAACAAAAGGCACGGGCGAAAAAATATTGGTGCAGCAGGTGGGTCAGCCGAGTGAAAATTTATACGCCTTTGAACTGCAAACCCCCAAAGAAAATATCGATACTTTTTCCACCAAAGTGACAGAGGTGTTGAAAAAGGAATTCCAGTTGGAAACGGTTACCTTGATTAAAGAAGAAGCCGTCGGAGCCAAGGCAGGATCCGAGATCTTTAAAAAAGGACAGGTGTCGGTAATCGTCGCCTGGATTTTGATCTTGATTTATATCGGGTTCCGTTTCGATTTTTATTTTTCTCCCGGAGCCATTGTGGCCTTGCTGCATGACCTGCTGATCGTTTTGGGCGGCTTTGCCATTACAGGCAGAGAGATCAACCTCACTGTGCTTGCAGCATTTCTGACCATCCTCGGTTATTCGGTCAACGACACCATCATCGTCTATGACCGTGTTCGAGAAAATGCCAAAAAGTTTAAATCTCTTCCCATCGAAGACCTGGTGAATCAAAGCATCAACGAAACCCTTTCTCGTACCATTGTGACTTCGCTGACCATGTTCTTCGTGGTGCTGGTCCTTTTCATCATGGGTAGCGGAGATATTAAAGATTTCGCTTTTGCGATGATCATCGGCGTCGTCACCGGGACTTATTCCTCCATCTTTATTGCCTCACCCATTTATATTTTCCTAAAGAAGCATGGACACCGTTTTGGGATGAGTGCGTGAATCCACGAAAACGTTGGATCTTTACTCCACAAGATCCAAAACTCATCCAACAACTTTCTTTGGATTTAAAGCTTTCTCCTTTACTCATTCAGATTCTGCTCAATCGCGGCTTGTCTACGGCAGAAGACATCCAGAATTATTTGAATCCAGAACTCTCAAAACTCGCGGATCCTTTTTTGATGAAAGACATGGCCAAGGCCGTGCAGCACATCGAAGATGCCCTGGAGCAGAAATTAAAAATAACGGTTTATGGCGATTACGATGTGGATGGAACCACCGGCGCCACTTTGCTCTATCTTTTACTCAAAGATTTAGGAGCAAACGTAGATGTTTATATTCCCCACCGGGTGCAAGAAGGTTATGGCCTCAATTTTAAGGCCCTTGAAAATTTGAGAGATCAAAAAACAGATCTGGTGATCACCGTCGACAACGGCATCAGCTCGGTAGAAGAGGCCAAAAGGGCTCAGGAGCTGGGATTAAAACTCATCATCATCGATCATCATCAGGTTCCCCCGCAAATCCCCATGGCCATGGCGGTGCTGAATCCCAAGCAAAGCGATTGCCAGTATCCTTACAAAGAGCTGTCGGGCGTGGGTGTGGCTTTTCAGTTGGCAATAGCGCTGCGGGCCCATCTGAGAAAAAAATCTTTTTTTGCATTCAGAACCGAACCGAATCTTAAAAAATTTCTGGCCTTGGTCGCGCTGGGAACCATTGCCGATGTGGTCCCTCTGACAGGACAGAATAGAATTTTGGTGAAGGCAGGACTTGAAGTGCTGAGCCGAAGCGAGGAGCCCGGCATTGTCGCCCTCAAAGAAGTGTCTCAGGTAAAAGGCAAGGTGAGCCCCGTCCACGTGGGCTACCGCTTGGGACCCAGACTGAATGCGGTGGGGCGTTTAGAATCCGCAAAATTGGGTTTCGATTTGTTGGTGTGTCAAGACAGGGATGAAGCACAAAAACTTGCTCAAGCTCTGGATGCTGCCAACCGCGAACGCCAACAAATCGAAGAACAAATACTGGAAGAAGCCATCCTAAAAGTGCAGAAAGAGCTTCTTCCGCAAAAACGAAAAGCGATTTTGGTTTTTGAACCCCATTGGCATATTGGAGTGGTGGGCATTGTGGCGAGTCGACTGGCGGAAAAATTCTGCTTACCTGCGCTTGTCGGCTGCATCGAGGGAGATACGGTACGTTGCTCGGCACGTTCTATCGCAAGCCTGAATTTGTTTGAGGCACTCGGCGCCTGTAAAGATCAGCTACTCAAGTTTGGCGGACATCATCATGCAGCAGGCCTCACTTTTAAAGTGCAACAGGCGACGGCCTTACAAGATAATCTGGATCTCTTCATTAATG
Organism: Deltaproteobacteria bacterium; assembly: GCA_015233135.1. Taxonomy (NCBI): domain Bacteria; kingdom Pseudomonadati; phylum Myxococcota; class Myxococcia; species Deltaproteobacteria bacterium. The sequence continues at coordinate 101,153 of JADFYH010000001.1, read as the reverse complement.
AAAAATTAGGTGAAGAAGATTTTATCCCACGGCTTAAAATGGATGCAAAATTACAGCTGAGTGATATTGATGAAGCGTTGATGGAGCAACTCAGTTTATTGGAACCCTTTGGGGCGGGAAATCCAGAACCTCTTTTTCAATTGGACGAAGCCTGCGTGAGTTCTGCTCAAATCCTGCAAGAGAAACACCTTAAAATTTTACTGAAAGATGGGCTTCGTCTGGTTGAGAGCATTGGTTTTGGAATGTTCCAGGCTTATGCCGACCTCCCACAAAAAATCAGTTTGGCCTTTCAAGCCCAGTGGAATGAATGGAATGGAAGCCGTCGGATTCAGCTAAAATTAGGGGATTTTCCGCGTTGAATGAACGCCCTTCAAGTTTGAATACTAAAAAGACAAAAAAAATGTTTTGAGATTGACAGCGCTTGACGCGTTGTGTTACCAAAATCGTCTGTCGAACTTCGATTAATTTTTAGGGGGAACTTATGGCGAGTAAGAAACAGAAAAAAAATCAGTCCAAATCAAAAGATTTCCTTAATTTTCGAATCAAGGAAATTAATTCCATTATGAGTCGACTTGAACAGGAAGTGGAGGACATCTTCAAAAAGCTTGTTCAAAAAGGAGAGAAGTCCAGCAAGGGTCTCCGTAAGAATTTTGATGATATTTTAGGTAAGGTAAAGAAGCTTGGAATTTATACAAAGGCCCAAGAAAAAACTGAGGACTTTGAAAAAGAGATTCGCCGTTTGGCAGATGACATCGTGGAGAAGGTGAAAGGCCTGGAAATTAAGCCGGGTAACTTCAATGCAAAGCGTATTATTAAAGACGCCAGAAAAGGGATAGAAGGATTTGTTCAAGTGGTTGAAAAAAGTGACTTGGTTTCCGTGGCCCGTCATAAAGCCCAGGATACCAAAAATGGGATCCTTTCCGTGTTAAAAATTCCTTCTCAAAAAGAAGTGGAAAAATTAGAAGGCCGAATTAAAAATTTGGAGAGAAGAATTCAGAACCTTTCTCAAAAAGCAGCGTAGAACAGGCTTACCTCCCTCGAAAAGGGCTAGCTCCTTCAATGGAGCGGCCCTTTTTGTTTTTTAAAATCTTCCATAAATTGTTTTATGCTTGCTTTACTACTTACTCTTATGAAGACACTCACTGCTATCAGCATTCTTTCCGGAGGACTCGATTCTTCGGTCGCCACACTTCTTGCTCTGCAACAATGCGATATTGCCTTGGCCCTCACCTTTAATTATGGTCAGAGGGCTTTTTTGTCGGAAAAAAAGGCCTCTGCTTTACTCTGTAGACATTACAAAATCCCTCATCAAATTGTAGATCTCACTTGGCTGGCCTCCATCTCTCAAAGTGCACTGAATCAAAAAGAGAAAAGCCTGGAACTCCTTTCCTTTGAAAATTTAGACCATCTGCAAAAAGCACAGGATTCCGCAAAAGCAGTTTGGGTACCCAATCGCAACGGCCTTTTTATCAATGCTGCGGCCTGTTTTGCCGAGGCGATGGATGCAAAATATTTAATCACGGGTTTTAATTTGGAAGAAGCCGCAACATTTCCGGACAACTCCATGGCATTTGTAGAAGGCATCAATGTTTCGCTATCCTTTTCTACACTCAAGCAAATTCAAGTACGGGCCCCTTTAGCCCATTTGACCAAGAAAGAAATTGTACAAAAGGCCATCGAATTGGAACTTTCTTTAGACTCTGTGTGGAGCTGTTATGAATCGGGGGAGAAGATGTGTGGAATCTGCGAGTCTTGTTTGCGTTCAAAAAGAGCTTATCTTGAAAGTGGGTTAAAAGATAAAGTGGGGGAATTTTTTAAATAATATGCAAAGTCTTCAAACAAGATATGTGAAAAAAGAAATCAAATACGATGGATCTCAACTGTGTTCCCATTATATTTATGATCAGTATAATCTCATGGGCGATGCCATGCTTGTCTTCGTAGGCCCCTGTGATGTGGCTTTGCAGGATATGGTCGATTTGCAGGATGTGAAGTTGGACAGTCCCATTTACTCAAAAAGCATGTTGCATTTTATCATCGAGCATTTTGGAGTAAGCCTTGAGAATCTTGTTTTAAGACAACGCTTGCTGATGGCGATTATTCAGCAGGAGCTTTTGAAGAAAGTGCCTCAAAAGAAAATCCTGCGTTGGGGAGATGACCTCTACGAAAATGATTCCAAGCTTTCGGTGTCTATTGCCACCCTCAGCCCCATTTCAGGCCTTATTCATGCGGGGGTGAATGTGATCAGCAAGGGGACACCGGTTAAAACAAAAGGCTTGGGAGATTATGAGGTGAATCCCGAAGAGTTGGGCAGACGAGTAATGGAGGAATACAAAGAAGAACTGAAATCCATTTATTTGGCGACTTGCAAGGTGAGGGCAGTGTCTTGAGTGAAGCTCAACTGATAGAAATATTTTCTTCCATTCAAGGCGAAGGTCTACGTCTGGGAGAAATGCAGACCTTCGTTCGCTTTCAAGGTTGTTCTTTGCGTTGTCGCTGGTGTGACACCCCAGAAAATTTCAATCCAAAGAAAAATTATCGTGTGGAAGACCTTCCTTTTTCTGGAACTTGGAGTGAACATCCCAATTCCATTTCTGCAGAAAAACTGCTTCAATTCTTAAGTCATTTCAAAAATACTTGGGTCAGTTTCACCGGCGGAGAGCCTCTGGAACAGGCCGATTTTTTAGAAGAGTGTTTAAAAATTGCTCCGAAGCATTTCCGGTTTTTGCTGGAAACCGGCGGATTTTTACCTGGTGAGCTCGAAAGAATAATTTCTTACCTTCACTGCGTAAGCATGGATATTAAATTGCCCAGCTCCACCCAAACGGGAGAGTATTGGATTCAACACGGCGAGTTTTTAAAGGTTGCCCAGAGGGCCCCACAGTTTTACGTTAAAATGGTGCTGACTGAAAAGACAGTGGAAGAAGAGCTGCAGCGGGCTTTACACTTGATTGCCTCGATCAATGAAAAGACCCCCGTGATCTTGCAGCCTGTATCGGCGATAAAGGGTTTTTCAGAATGGGTGAGCATAAAAAAAATTGCTCATTTTTATCAGTTAAGTTCTCAGTTTAAAATGCCTCTCAAGATTATTCCCCAGGTACATAAGGGGATGGGGGTAAATTAATAACTTGAGTTCCGCAGATTTTAGTAAGAAGCCACTCTGAAAAGTCCTCTCTCCCTTGAGGGGAGAGAGATTTTTTTGACGAGCATGACTTGGAAGAATTTTCTAGTGTGAAAGAAGTGAAGGAAAAATTTAAATTACCCAAAAAAAATATATTGGCTTAGAAGAGGGATTGTTTCATAAAATAGAAAAGCTGGCCCAAAAGGCACACTTAACTACAGAAGAGTGGATTAAGAGAAGTTTGAAGAAGAATATTGTAACTAACTAGTGTGTTTTTTTGTACTTTTCTATCTCATTGATTTTCATTGGAAGTTCCCTCTCCCTTGAGGGGAGAGGGTTGGGGAGAGGGTGATTTTTGATTCAAATTGAAACCGATATCACCCAAAACTGCTTGAAAAATTGGCTACTCAAGTTGGAGAGTCGTTCTGATGCGTGGAATTACTGGGCTTTGGCAGGTGAGCGGGAGAAATGATACGGAGTATGACAATCGGGTGCAATTGGATAAAGAGTATTCTGCTAGGCAATCTATTGGGTTTGATGCTTGGATTATTTTGAAAACTATTCCCGTAATTTTGTTTAGAAAGGGTGCTTATTAGAATTTGTCGAAAAACTTCCATACTTTTTATCTACAATCGAAAAGGCGGAAATCAGTAGCTTGAAAGAAAGGTTGAAATTAACATGAATAGCCAAATATCCATAGATGTTCCTCAGGAAATTTTATTAGGGGTGCATGTCAATGCAGAGGAGTTTGCAAAAATTATGAAATGGAAAGTTGCAATTTCCTTGTTTGACGAAGGTAAAATTGCATCGGGTATGGCGGCACAGTGGTTGAATGTTTCGAGGTTACATTTTTTATCAAAAGCAATGGAAAGCGGAGCTTGTTTGCTAGAAGATAGTCAGGATGATTTTAGGAGAGAAACCTCATTGTTATGAAAGTATTTACCAATACAACACCACTCATTGCTCTTTCGTCAGTTTCTCAATTGAATTTGTTGCAGTTACTTTTTACAAAAATTTATACCGTCGAATCTGTTCGGGAAGAGTGTGAAGAGGGTGGTAAAGTAGTAGTGCCACCTTTTGCAAACTTGGAGTGGTTGGAGGTGTTGCCCAGAAGATCCGAAATTTCTCAAAATATTCCACCCTTGTTAGCAGAATTAGGCAAGGGTGAGCGGGATACAATATGGATGTCGCTGCAAGAAAAGGCAGATCTGGTGATTATTGATGATCTCCCGCTCCCATTTAATCAGTAAACGTATTTTTGATGTTACCTTTGCCGTCTTCCTACTTCCGTTATTTAACATTTTACAAGGGGCAATGAGTTTTGTAGGGTTTAGGCCCAGTGGTTTGAGAGGTGGTAGACGTATTGAAAAGATGCTATTTGTCTTCTAAGGAGTCTTATGAGCCATAAAATTTTAGAAGCAGTTCTAGAAAACGGACAAATTAAACAAGTGCTTGGTAAGTTTCCACAAGGTACTTTTAAAGTTCATATCGTTTATGACGTACCGGAATCAAATTTCACTCAAGATGTTTTGAATGTACTTCAAAAAACGTCGGGGCTGTATTCGGAGATTGATGCTGAGGGGGAGTCCAGAAAAATAAGAAAGGAATGGGATCGCAATGAACCCCGCTAATTTCACTAAAAGTAGAAAAAAATATGGGAATTGCCGATGCAGTCATTGCTGCAACTGCCGTGGTAAATGACCTCACTTTAGTGACCCGTAACGTAAGTGATTTTTCATTTGTTCAAGGTCTTGATATTATTAACCCGATTGATGATTGATTCAAAGTAAATGCTGATTACCATATTCTGAATTCTGAATCTTATTTCTGAATCCTGACTTCTAATACTATTTATGGAACTAGCCAAAAAAATGAGTATATCTTCACCTCTAACTCCTCACGCCTCACGCCTGACGCCTGACGCTCCTCTTCCTGCGTCTAACATCTCACATCTTACATCTCCCAAGATCTCCCGCTCCTATTTGATCAGTAAACGTGTTTTTGATGTTACGTTTGCCGTTTTACTTCTCCCGTTTCTTTCAATAAATTCGAAGGGGCCGGTGTTTTTTGGGCATGAAAGAATTGGCTACCAGGGCGAAGATTTTAAGCTAAAAAATGATCCGCGTATTACAAAAATAGGAAAGTTTTTGAGAAAGACTAGCTTGGATGAATTGCCTCAAATTTTAATGGAAAGGGTTTATTTATCATGGCTTCATTGAAACAAATATTAATTGAAGAAATTCAAGCCACACCTCCGGACTTGATTCCGAAAATTTACAAAATTTTTCATTTCCTTAAAGATGAATTTTCAGAAGAACTTCCTTCTTCTGAAAAGAGAGGGTCTGTGAAAGGAATTTGGAAAGACAGTTTGATAGACGATTCACTTTACGAAGAGGCAAAAAAATCCCTGTTTCCTTATGAAAAAAATTAATACTTTCATGAATTATGTAACAGACACTCATTCGCTGGTTTGGTATTTGACAGAAGATGATCGTTTGAGCAAGCAGGCTCTACGTGCCTTTGAAGCTACAGTCCAAGCTGGAACTATTTATATTCCAGCTCTTGTTTTGGCAGAAATTCAGTTCATTTCGAAGAAGGGTAAGATTGTGCTGTCTTTTGAAGAAACGCTTGAAAGAGTTTTGAATTTAAAAAATTTTAAATTTGTTCCTCTTGAGCTTTCCATTCTTAGAATTGCAAATCAAATTAAACCCAATCTTGAAATGCATGATAAGCTTATTGTTGCTACCGCCATTCAATTAGAGGCCACATTGATTACAAAGGATGAAGATATCACTCTATCAAATGCAGTAAGTGTTGTATGGTAACATTTGGTGTGAAGCGTAAAAAGTGATGAAAGTGATGGGTGAGGCGAAAGGGGTTAAGGATGTGAGGAGAAAACATCATGAATTGGAAACTCAAATGATTATTTCGAAAGAAGTGGGATATATTCAGGAGAAGGATATACCCAAAGAAAAAATAGATAAAATTTTTGCCCTTCTTGGTGGCTTGATTAACTCCATTAAAAGTAGGAGCAAGAAATGAGCTCCTCCTCACGTCTAACTCCTCACTCCTCACCCCTTACCCCTAACGCCTCCCCCCTAACTTCCCCCACCCCCAGCCGCGCTTATTTGCTGAGTAAACGTGTTTTTGATATCCTGTTCGCTGTTTTCCTACTCCCGTTTCTTTCAATAAATTCGAAGGGGTCGGTGTTTTATAATCATGCAGATGTTGTAAAAAAGGAGTTTTGTTATGTATAAAACTGTAGAGGCAGTCCTTAGCCCCGGTGGAGTGGTAAAATTCAAAGAGCCTATACACTTTGAGGTTACACAGAGAATCCTTATTACCTTATTGGATGATGACTCTGTGTCGAAGACTAAAGAAAATGCTATTTCATTGAAGTTCGATTGGAGGGGTGGTCTGAAAGATTTAAACAATCAGTTTGATTCTGTAAAACTACAACATGAAATTTTTAAAGAATGGAAATAAAATGTATCTTGCTGACACCAATATTTTTCTTGAAGTTTTACTCAACCAGCAAAGGTCGGATGATGTGGTTGAACTTTTTTCAAAGACACCCCTAGAAAAAATATTTATCTCAGAGTTTTCTTTTTATTCAATAGGTTTGTTTCTACTCAATCGAAAAAAATCAGACTTGTTTCTCAAATTCATAGACGATTTGTTTCTAAATGGGCAATTACAGGTTCTTAAACTGGAGCCTCTTCACATGAAACAACTGATTGAGAATTCTAAACAGTTTAGCTTAGACTTTGATGATGCTTATCAATATACCATTATCCAAGTATACAGCCTTGTTTTGATAAGCTTTGATAAAGACTTTGATCGCACTATGGCAGGAAGAAAAACTCCGAAGGAAATATGTGGTTAAAAAGAATTCAAAATTCAGTAGGTCAGCAATTCTTCATTCTGTGTTCTCACATTCTGACACCTGACTTCTAATACTATTTATGGAACTAGCCAAAAAAATGAGTATATCCTCACCTCTAACTCCTCACGCCTCACGCCTGACGCCTGACGCTCCTCTTCCTGCGTCTAACATCTCACGTCTTACATCTCCCAAGATCTCCCGCTCCTATTTAATCAGCAAGCGTGTTTTTGATATTACGTTTGCCATTTTACTGCTTCCCTTCCTCCTACCCCTCATGGCAGTGATTGGGGTTTTGATAAAGCTAGATTCGAAGGGGCCGGTGTTTTTTAGGCATGAAAGAATTGGCTATCAGGGCGAAGCCTTTAAATGCTTTAAATTTCGCACAATGATGCAAGGTGCTCAAAAGATTCTAAAGGATGTCTTAAAACAAGACCCTCAATCTTTAGAAGAATGGAATAAAGATTTTAAGCTAAAAAATGATCCGCGTATTACAAAAATAGGAAAGTTTTTGAGAAAGACTAGCTTGGACGAATTGCCTCAAATCTTAAATGTTATCAAAGGTGAGATGAGTTTCGTGGGGCCTAGGCCCATCATAAAAGATGAAATTAAAATGTATGGGGTTGATTTTGAGTTTTATAAAAATTTAAAACCTGGAATTACTGGGCTTTGGCAGGTTAGTGGGAGAAATAATGTGGAATACCAGAGTCGTGTTTCTTTGGATAAACAATACTTTTTTGAGCAATCTCTTGGCTTAGATATTCTGATTCTTATCAAAACAATACCTGAGGTTTTGAAGAGTCGTGGGGCTTACTAATTTTGTCGTTTGGTTCGATATAATGGTAAAGTTTAGGTATGGTAGAATTTTATAGTATTTCGCCAAAACGTAAAAGATCTAGTTCTCTCCAAAGGAAGCTTGATTTCTATTTGGGTATTCCAATTCTCATTATTTTGGGGTTTGTTAAGAGATTGCTCAAGTCCAAAAAAAATAAAAGTATTAATAAAATAGGAATATATAAAGAAGTTGGGATTGGAGATTTGATTCTTGCAACAGCCGCCATAAAAGCGCTAAGAAGTTTTTATCCTAATGCTGAAATAGTATTGTTTTGCAACCCGTCTAACTTTGTGGTTTCAGGGTTTATTCCTTGGGTAAGTAAGGTCGTTGTTGTTCAACCTAGTAATCCAGTTGGAATTATCGGGGCGTTTAGAAAAGAAAAATTGGATGTTTTGTTTGATATGGGTGCTTGGCCTCGAATAAATGCTATATGCTCTGTGTTGTCGGGTGCTAAACGAGTAGTGGGTTTTAAAACTCCTGGGCAGTATAGGCATTATGCTTATGACTTGAAAGTTCCTCACAGCACTAACATTCATGAATATGAAAATTATTTAAGTTTAGTTTCTTGTTTTGTGGAAAGATTAAATGATTTTAAACCTAGTTTAGAAGTTAAAATAAATACAAATATTCCAGAAAGAATTACTAGTAAGAAATACATTGTTTTTCATATTAAGTCAGGGGGATTCGTGGGGCATTTTAGAGAATGGCCCATTGATTACTGGAAGTCACTAGCAAAATATTTTGTTTCTCTCGGTCTAAGTATAATTTTGACAGGCTCGGAACAGGATAAATATCATAACGAATTGGTCATCGAAAAAATAGATGGTGTTATCAATCAAAATATAATTAATGCAGCTGGTGTCTTTAGTTTTGAGGAATTAGCTTCTGTGCTTTATTATTCACAAGTTGTGATTACTGTTGATACAGGGATATTGCATTATGCTGCAGTAATTGGTGCAAAGGTAATTTCTTTGCATGGTCCATCAAATCCTAAAAGATGGGGAGGAGTTGGACCAAATGTTTATCCTTTAGTGCCAAGCAAAGAAGGTTGTTGTTTTTTAAATTATGGGTTTGAATTTAAAAATAGAGCAACAGATTGTATGAATTATATTACTGTTGAAAATGTTGTTTCTGAATTCAATAAGATAAATGTAAGCGGTTGAGGCAGCTCTACTTCTTGTTAGAATTTAATTTTGCAAGTGGCTCATGAAGTAATTATATTTTTGAGACGTCTATTATTAAAATCTGTAGTTGAAAGGAGTTCTAATGCCCAGTGTCAAGAAAGAAAAGGTATCAAAAACTAAGGTACGCCATCACTACTCATCCGAAGATAAACAAAAAATTCTTGCTGAAGCAGAAAAAGACGGTGAGACCATTTCTTCCATTGCCCGCAAACACGATATATCAGCAAGTCAGTTGTTTTTATGGAAAAAGCAGTTGAATGGAAAGTCTAAAAAGACTTCTGTCCTACCCCCGGAATCCTCCCCCCTAACTCAAAACAATTATCAAGAATACATTGCCGAACTAGAAAGAGTGTTGGGTAAAAAAACGGTAGAGGTTGAGCAGTTGAAGGAAAAGCTTGGGAGTTTTGCGTGAAAGTAGTAATTTTAGCGGGGGGGTTGGGTACTCGTATATCAGAGGAGACGCACTTAAAGCCCAAGCCTATGATAGAAGTTGGTGCTAAGCCAATATTATGGCATATACTTAAGTTATATTCTGCATATGGGGCTAATGATTTTATAATTTGTTGTGGTTATAAAGGTTATGTAATTAAAGAATATTTTGCCAACTATTTTTTGTATAACTCAGATGTTACTTTCGATATGAGTAGTAACAAAATGGAAGTACATCAAAATAGCTCTGAACCATGGAAGATAACATTAGTAGATACAGGTGAAAACACAATGACGGGTGGGCGTTTGAAGAGAGTTCAAAATTATCTGGGGGACGAAGATTTTTGTTTCACTTACGGGGATGGCTTATCAAGTGTGAATATATCTAGTTTGATTGATTTTCACAAAAAACAAAAAACTCTTGCAACCCTGACTGCCACTCAGCCTCCAGGTAGATTTGGTTCCATTAAGATTTTAGAAAATAAGATTGAAAGTTTTGAAGAAAAACCCCAAGGCGACGGGGCTTGGATTAATGGAGGTTTTTTTGTGCTTTCTCCGAAGGTTTTTGGATATATAAAAGGGGATGAGTCAATTTGGGAAAGGGAACCTTTAGAAAAGTTAGTTGAAGAAGGCCAGCTTTCAGCTTTCAAGCACCAAGGTTTTTGGCAGCCTATGGATACATTGAGAGATAAAAACCACTTAGAAGAGCTCTGGGCCTCGGGTAAGGCACCATGGAAAGTTTGGTAAATGGATTTAGATTTTTGGAAAAATAAAAAAGTTTTAATTACCGGAAATACCGGTTTTAAAGGAAGTTGGCTTTGTTTGTTTTTGCAAAATTTGAATGTTAATATTGTGGGATATTCTCTACCCCCTCCAACAGAGCCTTCTCTTTTTAAATTAGCTGCTTTAGATAAAAGCGTAAAAACATTCTACGAAGATGTTCGCGATTTTGAAAAGCTTAAGAAAGTTTTGTTAGAAGAAAAACCTGAAATTGTCATTCATATGGCAGCTCAGCCATTGGTACGATATTCTTATAAAAATCCTATTGAAACTTATTCGACTAATGTGATGGGCACAGTCAATGTACTTGAAGCAGCCCGTTATTGTGATTCACTTAGGGCTATTGTAGTTGTGACAAGTGACAAGTGCTACGAAAACAAAGAATGGATTTGGTCTTATCGAGAAAATGAACCCATGGGAGGATATGATCCCTACAGCAATAGTAAAGGTTGTGCGGAGTTAGTTGTTTCTGCTTATCGGAACTCTTTTTTTAATTTAAATGATTATCAAAAACATGGCGTCGCTTTAGCCTCGGCTCGCGCAGGTAATGTAATTGGTGGTGGTGATTGGTCCGAAGATCGTTTAATCCCAGATATAATGAAGTCTTTATTGCAAAATGAAAAACCCATCATACGCAACCCTGAGGCTATTCGACCTTGGCAGCATGTTCTGGAACCCTTATGTGGATACCTCTTGCTTGCTCAAAAACTTTATGAAAGTAAGGGAAAGTTTGCAGAAGCTTTTAATTTTGGTCCAGTGGATGAAGATGCAAAGCCAGTATCTTGGATAGTGGATAAGTTATGTAAAATGTGGGGGGCAAATATTGAGTGGGTGGTGGATGGTGCTGATCAAGCGCATGAGGCAGCTTATTTAAAGTTAGATTCATCCAAATCCCGATCTGTTTTGGGTTGGAAGTCAAGGTTGAATTTAGAGATTACATTAAACTGGATAGTGGCTTGGTATAAAAAATTGGCTATAGGTGAAGATATAAGGTTTTTTTCTCTAGAACAAGTCAAAATATATCAGGAGTTCAAATATGTCACAGAAAAAAACTAAGGGAAGACATGGGTTTTAACATGAAAATTAATATTCAAAAGAACGAACGTTGTCGAATTTGTAATTCTTCATCCCTCAAGAATTTTTTAACTTTTGATGATATGCCTTTTACCGATCAAATCATAACACCTGCTAAAGTTGGAACGGAATTTTCATATCCAATTGACCTGTTTTTTTGTGAAGAGTGCAAAGTTACACAAACATTACATGATGTGGAAGTACAAGAATACTATCGGGACTATAAATACACTTCTTCAAGCTCGGAGTTTACAAGAAGTTTTATGAAAATGTTGTCTGATAATACTTTTAATAAATTTGAATTGCGCGAAGGCGATCATGTTATTGAAATTGGATCAGGCGATGGCGAGCAATTAAAATATTTTAAGCAAAAAAAAATGAAAGTGTTGGGTATTGAACCTTCTGCAGAACTTACAAATTTGTCCAAAGAACGAGATGTGCCTACAATTCAAACTTTGTTTAATGCAGAAACAATTGATCAAATTCCAAAAGAGTTTTTACCTGCTCAAGTGGTGTTACTCACCTATACCTTCGATCATTTACCTCAACCTAAACAATTCCTTGAATCAGTAAAAAGAATTTTGGATCCAAATAAAGGGGTTCTCATTATAGAGATACATGACTTATCTAAAATTATTGCTCGATGTGAAACTTGTCTGTTTGAACATGAGCATTCTATTTACATGACTCCCTTAACAATTAAAGAAACCTTAGAACGATTTGGATTTAAACTTCTTAGCACAGATCTGGTTCCTGAAAAACTTAGAAGAGGAAATTCTCTTCTAGTGGCTGCAGCCCTCAATAATTCTTCTCACAAATCCGATGAAAGTGTTTCTTTCTGCGCTGATTTTACTTATCTTAAGCAATATAAAATCTATGAAGAATTTGCTCAAAAAGTTGCAAAATCTTATTCCAAGATGAGATCTTATGTACAAAGTAAAATATCTGACGGATTTAAATTTGCTGGCTATGGTGGGGGGGGGCGGGGTGTTATGACTTTAGCCATGTCGGGCCTCACTCATAAAGAGATTAATTTTTTATGTGATAAAAATGCTAGCTTTCATGGTTTTCTTACGCCAAATACTCATGTTCCCATAGTTTCACCTGAATATTTATTACAAAATTTTGTGGATGAGGTGATTGTATTTTCGTTTGGATATTTAGATGAAATAAAAAGAGAGCTTAAAGACTATCTGCAAAAGGGTGGTAAGCTTGTATCTATGTTGGAGCTTTTGGCATGAGAATGTTGATCACTGGCGGAACAGGATTCATTGGTTCATATTTGGTAAAATTACTCTGCAAAAATAAACATGAGTTATTATTAGTAGCTGGTCCGAATTCTGATTTTTGGAGAATTGGTGCGTGTTTAGATAAAATTAAAGTACTCACTTGTGATTACTTCTCTATAGAAAATCTTGAACAAGAAATTTTTAAATTTAAACCAGAAGTGTTATTTCATCTAGGTTGGTCAGGTGTTGCCAATAATTCAAGAAATGACTTTGCTCAAGTAACTTCAAATCTAAAGAGTACTTTCGACTTACTCTCTATTTGTCATAAAGCAGATTGTAAAAGATGGGTTATTTTAGGTTCTCAAGCAGAATATGGTCCTTTAAATAGAATAGCAAAAGAAGAGGATTTGACCTCCCCTACAACTCTGTATGGTACAGTTAAATTATCTGTTCAGTTAATTGCTTCTCAATTATCTAAATTGTGTAATTCAAAACTAGTATGGGTCAGAGTGTTTTCAACTTATGGTCCTATGGATCATGAGTATTGGATGTTGCCTTCAGTTATAAATCAGCTTTTAAATAAAAAAATTCCTAAGCTTACTTTGGGTGAACAGCTGTGGGATTATTTGTATGTTGAAGATGCTGTTGAGGCAATTTATCAATTAGGTATTAATCAAAAAGCTGAAGGTGTTTTTAATTTGGGTTCAGGTAAAGTGCAGAGTATAAAAAATATTGTCGAAATGATTTCGGTATATATTGATAAAAATATAAAGCTTAAATTTGGAGAAGTTCCCTATCGTGAAGATCAAGTAATGCATCTGCAAGCAGATATTACAAAAATAAAATCAACCATTAATTGGTATCCAAAAACAAAATTAGAATATGGTATAAAAAAGACGGTGGATTGGTATAGAGGAAAGCTTAATGCTAACTAATAATTCGTTAATCTTATCTAAAAAAATAAGAAAAAAAACTCTTGAAATGGTTCATAAATCAAAGGCTTCTCATGTGGGAAGTTGTTTCTCTATGGCTGATATTATTTCAGTGTTGTACACTACAGTTCTTAGAATCTCGCCTGCTGATATAAAAAATAAAAATCGTGATAGATTTATTTTAAGTAAAGGACATGCTGCAGCAATTATGTATGCCTTGCTTGGTGAGTTAGATTTCTTTCCAAAAGAGGAGCTTGATACTTACTGTGAAGATGGCTCTAGGTTAATGGGTCATATCAGCCACTATGTGCCTGGAGTAGAGGTCTCAACTGGCTCATTAGGTCATGGATTACCTATTGCGTGTGGTATGGCTCTAGCTGGAAAGGCAGATTCTTTAGATTATCGTGTTTTCACTTTAGTCAGTGATGGAGAGTTGGACGAAGGATCAAATTGGGAAGCTATTCTTTTTGCTCCTCATCAAAAGTTGGATAACCTCATTTTAATTGTTGATTATAATAAGATACAAAGCTTTGGTACTGTGAAAGACGTCTTAGACTTAGAGCCATTAAAATCCAAGTTTGAGTCTTTTGGTTGGGTAGTGAAAGAAATTGATGGTCATTCTCATAAAGAAATTGAAGATGTTTTTAAGTTAATTCCCTTTAATAAAGGTAAGCCCAGCGTAGTAATTGCTCATACAGTTAAAGGTAAAGGAGTTAGTTTCATGGAGGATAAGCTGGAGTGGCATTATAAATCACCTAATATTGAGCAATTAGAAAAAGCATTAAAGGAGCTAGATTTGCAGTGAGAAACACTTTTGTAAAAACATTGTGTGAGTTGGCCGAGCATGATGAAAACATATTCTTGTTATGCGGTGATTTAGGTTTTTCTGTTTTGGAACCATTTATAGAGAAGTTTCCAAGTCGTTTTATTAACGTAGGGGTTGCGGAACAGAATATGACTGGAGTCGCGGCAGGCTTGGCATTGTCTGGTAAAACTGTATTTACTTATTCGATTGCAAATTTTCCTGTAGTTAGATGTTTAGAGCAAATTAGAAATGATGTTTGCTATCATAATGCTAACGTAAAAATAGTCTCGGTAGGAGGTGGTTTTACATATAGCACACAAGGGTATACGCACCATGGAATAGAAGATTTAGCGTTAATGCGTGTATTACCAAATATGACAGTGATTGCTCCGGGTGATCCTGTTGAAACTCAGCTTGCTACTGAAGCAATGGTAAAATGGAATGGCCCGTGTTACTTGCGTTTAGGTAAAGCTGGCGAGCCAATTGTTTATCAAGATATTCCAGACTTTCAAATTGGTAAAATTATAAGAGTAAAAAAAGGAACGGATGTTACATTTATTACTACAGGCGGAGTTCTTGATCTAGCCATGCAAGCTGTACAACACCTTGAAAGTAGAAAAATTTCAGTTGAGGTGCTTAGTGCCCATACTATTTCCCCTCTAGATGTTGATAGTATTTTGCAGTCAATTATTAAAACAAAAAAAATTATAACTATCGAAGAACATGGGGAAGGTGGGTTAGCTTCAGTGGTATCTGAAGTTTTGATGCAGGAGAGCTTTTACGTGCGTTTTATGCCCATTAAATTGGATAGGAAAGTTCAAACAATAGCAGCATCGCAGATGGCCCTTCGATCTTTGTATGGTTTATCAATAGAAAATATCATTAAAGTGGCTACTTCTATTTTGTGATTTTTTTCATAAGAAAAATTTTAAAGTTTTTCGAAGTTGATTATACTCTTGTAATTTATCTTTCCTCCAGAATTTGGTCTGTTTTTTCTGGTCCTCTTACCATATTTTTCATATACAAGTATTTAGAGCCTAAATTGCAGGGCTTTTACTATACTTTTAGTAGCTTGGTAGGGCTTCAAATTTTTTTTGAACTCGCATTCAGTACTGTCATCATTCAATTTGCTAGTCATGAATGGTCTAACCTTAACTTTGATGATCAAGGATATATTATTGGAGAAAAAACAAACTTATCGAGGTTGAAAAGTTTATTTCAGTTAACTGTAAGATGGTATCTCGTGGTCTCTATTTTATTCTTAGCAATAGTAAGCATTATAGGAGTTTTATTTTTTTCTAAATCGCATTACGAGGGATTAAATATTTGGTTATTTCCGTGGTTGGTTTTAGTCGCTCTCTCTGCCCTGCAGTTATTTTTGCTACCAATAATTTCTATTCTCGAAGGTTGTAATCAACTAAAAACTTTATATAAATATAGGTTTATCCAGGGAGTTTTAGGCAGTATTGCCTTTTGTATATTACTAGGATTAAAGGCAAAATTATGGGCATCCTTAGCACAACCAGTTTTTTTACTTTTATGTAATCTAGCTTTATTAATTAAGTATAAAAATTTTATTAAATCTATATATAGAACTAAGCAAACCGATGTAATAAATTGGAAAGAAGAAGTTCTACCAATGCAATCAAGGCTTGCGTTGGCGGGCTTAGTAAATTACTTTTCATTTTCATTATTCAATCCAGTAATGTTTCATTATTATGGGCCTGTTGTAGCTGGGCAAATGGGTTTAACTTGGCAAATAGTTGGTGCTATTCAAAATATTGGAATAGCTTGGATTCAAATAAAAATACCAAGCTTTGGAATTTTGATAGCAAAGAAAGAATATAAATCTTTGGATAAAATTTGGTTTAGAAATTCTATAAAATCATTTTTTGTGCTTATGTTTGTGGTGTCCTTATTTAGTTCATTACTAATAATTTTAAAACTAAATCACATAAAAATTTTAGATAGATTGTTGCCTATCAAAGAGGTTGTCGTGTTTTCACTAGCGACTATATTTTTTCATATCACTCTTTGTGAAGCAGCATATTTAAGAGCCCATAAAAAAGAGGTTCTAACCGGAATGTCTGTTGTTGGTAGCTTATTGATTGGATTGTGTGTGTGGTTTTATGGAAGTAAGTTTGGTCCTATTGGAGCTGTAAGTTCGTATTTAATTATCAATGCAATAGTAATTATGCCGTGGACAACAAGTATCTTTTATGAATATAGGAGAGAATGGCATGCTGAAGCTTAGGAGGGGTTATGGGGTTGTTATATCCTAGTTTAAGAATGATATTACGAGAGTATAAAAAGAGACCTTTTGAGAGTGTGCTTACATTAGGTAGGCAAAATATATATGTTTCAACTTCTGAAGTGTTGAAAGCTTTTCAAAAAGAGTCTTTAAGTCCTATTTTTGGTGATAATTCAATTTTATTCAGAAAGCCTATAGGCTGTGAAACTGCTCAGCTTGATGAGAGGTATTTTTTTGATTTATTAGGGGTAAAAAACGTAATGTCTATGGATGTGAGTGATATGGAAGGTGCAGAGTTGATTCAAGATTTGAATTTTCCTGTTCCGCCTAACTTATATAATAAGTTTGATTTAATAATTGATGGAGGTACTTCGGAGCATGTTTTTAATATTAGAGAAGTATTTAAAAGTATAAGTTTGATGTTAAAGAATGGTGGTAGAGTGTTACATTTTTCACCTACTAACAACATGGTTCAGCATGGTTTTTATCAATTTAGCCCAACTTTGTTTTATGATTTTTATGGCGAAAATAAGTTTATAAATATGCAGGCATTATTATTTGAGCATAGTAAATACGATCCAGATACAAAATGGACTTTTTATGAAATGCCCTGGGAATACTATACAGTAATAGCTTCTAATAACTCTCTGGGGACTTTTTTTGTTGCCGAGAAAATTACAGACTCCTCTTCTGATAAAATACCTACACAAAAATTCTACACAACAGCATTTACAGGAGAGATTCAAAGTTCAGCAAAAGGGCGTATATTAAAAAAAATGAAGAGTAGCACTCCTAAATTTTTAAAATTAGCATTGAAAAATGTATTTCCATTTCTATCACCTAAAATAAACAAGCCTTGGGGTTTGAAAAAACGCGAGGTTATGTAATTTTATTTAAAATAAATGAACTCTAATCCAGAAATTTTGTTGTCTATATGTATCCCTACCTACAATAGAGCATTTATGTTAAGGGAATGTTTAGATAGTGTAATAGAATCTATAAAAGACTTTGAATCGGAAATAGAAATCATTATTTCCGATAATGCTAGTATGGATGGAACAGATAAAATGGTAAGGGCTTATTTAATTTCATTTCCTTTCATTACTTACTACAGGAATGAAGAAAATATAGGTGCCGAAAGAAATGTACGCTCTCTAACAAAAAGAGTTGCAGGTAAATATATTTGGATTTTAGGGGATGATGATAAAGTTACCAAAAACGCCATTGGCATAATTATGCAATATATAAAACTCAATTATGATCTAGTGATAAATAACTATTCTGTTTGGTCAAAAGATTTTTCGAAATTAATAAAGAATTTTTTTTTTAGGATACAATCTGAGGAAACGTTCAGCAATCCTAACGATATTTTATCAAAATTTGGTATACATTTAGGTTATGTGTCTTCACTTGTTTTTAAAAAGTCTTGTTTTATTAAGCGCCCAGATAAAGAGTACGATTTTTTTCTGGACTATGGATATCCACAGGTTTATGCGGCTTACTATGGTCTCTTTCCAAAATGTAATGTGATTTATAATCCTATTCCTGTGGTTTGCAATAGAGGGAACAACTCAGGGGGGTACGATTGGTATAAATACAATGTAATAGGAATGTCGCTGATTCTAAATAAGCTTAAATATATAGGATATACCTTAAAAGCAGTTAATAAAGCTCAATGTAGAATTATTAAAGAGTTTGTTGTTCACGATATTCTCGTAAAAATAAGAGATAACAAGAGCACTAATGGATTATTTGTACTTATGTTTCCTTATTATAAAAAATATTTTATTTTTTGGGGAGTTTGCGTGCCTTTATTATTAATCCCAAAGGCTCCAATAAGCTTTATTTATAAGTTTATTAAATCTCGTGTTGTGAAGATTAAATAATATGATCCAAAATACATCTAAAATAATTGATAATGAGAGATTTTTCAAAAAGTATACTTCGACTGCAATGTTGGTTGATACTAATGAAGAGTCGTTAACTGAGTGGAGTCGGGGATATTTTGAAAAGTTTCTTCTACCTCATTTGCCTCATGATAAGAAATCCAAAATTATAGAGATAGGCTGTGGATACGGGAGGTATTTAAAGGCATTAAAGGAAAATGGGTTTACCGAATTGTTAGGTATAGATATAAGTGAAGAGCAAGTTGTATATGCTAAGGAGAAGTTAGGATTGGACGATATTTTTTTAGCGGATGCTTTTTCATTTTTAGAAGATAAAACGTCTGTTTACGATACAATTATTGCTTGTGATATTCTCGAACATATAGATCTGGAGGATTCAATAAATCTATTACGTGCTTGTTTTGTAGCGTTGAAAACCGGAGGAGTGCTGCTGATACAGGTTCCGAATGCTATATGTCCTATATCAGTACATACCTATGGTGATATTACCCATAAGCGTGCGTATACACTGTCTAGTTTAAGACAAAGTTTGTTGTTATCAGGATTTAGTCCCAATTTTTCATTTTTTGAGTTGCCCCCATATGTTCATGGACCAATCAGTATGATAAGAAGACTGTTGTGGAATTTTTTGGTTAAGCCGTGCATTAAAGCCTATATGTTGATTGCCAACGGAGATAGTATGGGGGGGATATACTCAGCTAATTTACTTTGTGTGGTAAAGAAATGATAGGTAGTCGAAAAACATCTCCTTTAAGTGGGAAGTTTTTAGTAAGAAACCGTATTCTTTATTTCCTCCTTATTTTTACTAATTATCTTTTTAAAATTAAAATCCTAAAAAAGTCAAAGCAAAGCCCAAGGTTAAATTATTTTAACGCTGCTCTTATCTGTAATATTTCTCATCTTGGTGATGTTGTTATTGCCACTTCTATTATTCCAATAATTAAAAAAAACTATCCTAATGCAAAGATAGGTTTTCTAGTAGGAAGCTGGGCTAAACAAATAATCGAGCATAATCCTCAAGTCGATTGGATTCATACTTTTGATCATTGGAAGCTAAATCGATCCTCAAAGAATTTATTTGAAAAAATAAAACAATATTATTTTAGTCGTAAAAAAGCTCTGAGTGAAATTCGGTCAATTCATTATGATGTCGCAATTGATCTGTATTATTATTTCCCAAATTCAATCCCTCTAATTTGGAAAGCAAATATTCCTATTCGCACAGGATACTCGAGTGGAGGATTTAAAAACCTTCTTACTCACTCCCTCGACTGGAAAGAAAAAAATCAGCCTGTCGCACAATATCATATTGATTTATTAGAATTCACTTTTTCAAAAAAACTGGATGTTGAAAAATTAAGGCCTTCTCTAAAAGTAAGCTATGAAGATTTAAATTATTTGTTAAAAAAACTAAAGGTATGTGGATTTGAGGCAAATGCCTATATAGTTTTTCATATTGGTTCTGGTGCAAGTATTAAAGAGTGGCCACTGACAAAATGGAGTCAGTTGATAAATCTTTTTAAAGATCAGAAATATACCATTCTTTTTACAGGGGCTGGAGCGAGAGAAAATATCAATATTCAGAAAGCAATTGAGGGTTTTTCTAATTGTTTAAACCTGTGCAATCAATTCAATTGGCAAGAGTTTGTTTCAGCGGTTTATCTTGCAGACCTTGTGATTTGTGCTGATTCTGTAATAGCCCATATAGCTTCGGCTTTTGATAAGCCATGTGTGATTATTGGTCATGGTATTACTAATGTTTTTCAATGGAGACCCCCTTCCGATAAAAATATGTTCATTTCTTATCCTACACCTTGCAGCCCTTGCTATCTAAGTAAAGGATGTCTTGAGATGGAATGTGTTCAAAATATTGATGTTTATAAGGTCTATGAAGCTTCTTTAAATCTGCTTTAATGGGCAATTTTTATGCTTGATCCTAGTTGGTAAACTAGGTACAGGCCCTAAAAGATTTTATACCTGAAAAAGCCTTCTCAATTGTCGGAGTTTTTGATGAGCAATGAAGAAAAAAATATTGTTATCGCCTCAGACCATAATGGTATTGAGCTAAAAAAAATAATCCATTCTTATCTTAAAGAAAAATCATACAATTGCATCGATTTAGGTCCTTACGACATTAATAAAAAAGTAGATTATACGGATTACGCCAGTCAACTTGGTCAAATTGTCAATAAAAGGGATGTGAGTAAAGGGATACTTGTTTGTGGTACCGGGGTTGGGATGAGTATAATGGCAAATCGTTTCCCTAATGTAAGAGCTGCTCTCATCCATAATTTGGAAAGTGCTCCCAAGTGTAGAGAACATAATGATTCGAATGTGTTGTGTCTAGGTGCTTGGATTACTTCGCTGGAAGTTACAACTCAGATTGTGGATATGTGGTTAGATACACCCTTTGGTGAAGGTCGCCATGTAAAAAGGGTAGAGAGAATAAGTTATCACAGACCTGGTAAAATTGTATTTACCAATGGTGTGTTTGACGTTCTTCATACGGGACATATAGAGCTAATAAAATTTGCAAAAAGCTTAGGGTCAAAATTAATTGTGGGTATAAATTCCGATAGAGCAGTGAAGGAGTTGAAGGGACCAAGTCGACCTATTAATTCTGAAGGAGATAGAAAAAAGCTTCTGGAGTCTATTCAAGAAGTAGATGAGGTTATTATTTTTGATGATGTTAAAACAAAAAATATTATCGAACAAATATTGCCTGATGTAGTGGTAAAAGGTGGAGAGTGGACTGCTCAGGAAGTGAAAATAAGAGATGCGATTCCCGAACAGGTTGAAGTAAAAATTTTCCCTTTTATTGAGGGATATTCTACTACTCAGACTCTGAAAAAAATTAAAGAAAAAGAGACATGGGAAAAGTTATAAATAAAAATATTTTGTCTCAAATAGTCAAAGAATTTGGTAATAAAAAAGTTTTAGTAATAGGCGATTCTATACTAGATATATATGTATATGGTCATGCTATCGGTAAATCTGCTGAAACGCCTACTATTGTTGCTCGAGAAGAAAAAACTGAGTGTTCCTTTGGTGGCGCTAGTTGTGTGGTGACAAATCTTCTGGAGCTGGGTGCTCAGGTAACGTTTGTGTCTGTTATAGGTGAAGATCTTGCTGGTAAATATTATGACGAGTGGTCTCATCCTAAATTAAATTTCCATAAAATTAAAATTGCAAATAAATGTACGACAGTTAAAAAAAGATTTTGGGTAGATGGTTATAAGCTTTTGCAGTTTGATCAAATTGATAATACTGAAATTGAATCTCAAGTTGAAAAAGAAATTATAGCTTATATAGAAAAAAACATTTCAAGTTTCGATTTGTTGCTTCTGGTGGATTATCGTCATGGAATGATAAGTAATTTTCTTGCAAAGAGTATTAATGATTTGTCTTTTAAGTTTAAAGTACCTGTATTCGCAAGCTCTCAAGTGTCTCAACGGGAATCTAACCACTTGAACTATGCCGGTTCGGATTATATTTGTTTAAATTTAAAAGAGGCTAATCAAGTTTTGCAGAATTTTAATCCACAACAAGATTTAACTAAGCTGAGTGCGTTACTAAACTCTAGTATTTGTCTTACGTTGGGTAATCAAGGTGCGTTCTTAAAAGAAAAAAATCGAGAAACATTCTTTGTCTCTTCCATAAAGGTTGAAGAGGTTGATCCTTGTAGCGCTGGAGATTCATTCCTTGCATCGTTTTCTTTGAGTAATCCTTTATCGTATCCTGAAGAGTCGCTTTTTTTAGCTAATTGTTGGGCGGGTTTGTCAGTAACTAAAAAAGGAACTAAGCCTCCTTTAAAATCTGAATTAAACGAGTATATTTCAAATCTTAAATAATGATTTTTCTATGTCTATTATAAATGAAGTTGTAAGAATTAACCAAGAGCTTATTCAATCCGGTTTAGTTGTTTTAACTTGGGGAAATGCAAGCGCAATTGAACCAGATAGAAAACATATCTACATTAAGCCCTCTGGTGTATCTTTTAAAGATCTTACTCCAGAAAAAATTGTAAAAGTAAATTTGGAAGGTGGTTTTGTTGGTCAGTATAAGCCTTCTGTGGATACACCCACTCATTTGGAGTTGTATAAAGGTTCCAATGAAATTGGAGCCGTTATTCATACTCATTCGCCTTATGCTACTGCATTTGCTCAGGCGAAAATGCCTATTCCAATTTTAGGTACAACTCATGCGGATTATTTTAAAAGTGATGTTCCAGTGATTGGAAATTTTACTGATAATGAGATTAATGAAAATTATGAGGTAAGTATTGGTCAGAGAATTATAGCTTATTTTCAGGAAAAAAAAGTAAATATGCTTGAAATCCCTGCTGCCCTCATTGAAAGTCATGGGGTATTTGCTTGGGGAAAGAATATACAACAAGCTTATGAAAACTCGTATATAGTAGAGCAAGTAGCTCGTTTGGCATTTAAGACGCTGTTACTAAGTAAGGGCGAAAGTAAGCCCAATTCTCAACTGTTTATAAAACACTTTGAAAGAAAGCATGGAAAATCAAAATATTATGGCCAATCCAATGTCTGAATATGGATTAAGTTTTGATTCAATTAATAGAGTGTTGACAGCCTCTAAGCAATTAACGCCCTCTGGTTATGAATTGGATATTGTGTCTGAGTCAGAGTTTTGCTTGAGACAATTAAACTTAATTCCACATAAATCTACTCAATTAAAATTATACAGAAGTGTAAACGGGGCTATTTTTGTAGAAGAAGGTTTGGTAGTTTTAAAAATTATAGAAAAAGATGGAAATACCAAGTGGCATCTTCTCAAGAAAGGAGATGTATTTCAGATACCAAAGATGATTGCCCATAGTCTTTATTCTTTTGAAAAAAGTGTAGTTTATTTTTTTGGAGATTCAGCAAGTAAAGAAGATGTTTATTGTCTTGAACCAGCGCCTTCTTCTGTAAAACTTCAAGTAGAAGATTTTTCTGAAAAAAAAACCGAAGTTAATATTAAACATACTTTTGATTATAGAGAAAAGTATTGGGGCTCTATAGAGAGTATTTTAAGCGATGATTATGCAGCTAAACGAATAGTTCTAAAGGCGGGCAGTCGGGGCAGTATGGAATTTCATTGTAAGAAAAAAGAGGCTTATTTTTTACAGTCTGGTTTGGTGAAGGTGGGTGTCAGAGTAGGAAGGGCTGAGAATAAATCTCTTATCTTGAATCCTGGTGATGCCTTTGTGATACCTGTCGGTTTAATGCATTGTAGAATGGGTTTAGAAGATTCAGTCATTATAGAAGTTTCTACAAAAGATGACGACAAAGATTCTCATCTTGTAGAAGATGGTAATACTTATCAACATGTAGATTCTTAAGAAAGGTAACCTATGAAATTATTTATCGATACAGCAAATCTTAGTGAAATTGAGGATTCTTTAAAAAAAGGGATCGTGTCGGGTATTACAACTAATCCATCTATTATTTCAAAAGAACCTAAGTCTGATTTTTTAGGGCATATTAAAAAAATAATCTCTCTCACAAAAAAATATAATGATGGTTTACCTATTAGTGTTGAAGTGTTTGCTACCAAGCCTTCTGAAATGATATCACAAGGGTTAGAATTTTATGAAAAGCTGGACTACAAAAATATTGCTATCAAAGTTCCTATTGGCTGGGATGAACTTGAAGTAATATCAGAGCTATCAAAAAAAGGGATTCCAGTAAATTGCACTTGTTGCTTCTCGGAATCTCAAATGATGCTGGCTGCATTGGCGGGAGCAAAATATGTATCTTTGTTTTATAATCGTCTGCTCGATGTAAGTGGGTACCCTTTGAATGTGATAGAAAAGGTGGCAACTTTTTTAAATCAATCTAAATTAAATTGTGAAATCATTGTGGGAAGTATACGAAGGGAAGAAGATATCGTAAGTTCTTGGAATAAAGGCGCGCACATAGTTACGGCCGGTTACAAAATTGTTTCTAAAATGTGTGCACATCCCCAAACAACCGCCTCGGTAAACCAATTTATTTCTGATTTTCAATCATGGCTCAGTTAAAGACATTCCTATTTGATATTGATGGCACAATATGTTCTCAATGTGAGGGGGATTACGAAAATTTGACTCCTTTTAAAGACGCTATTGAGTTAATCAATAAACTTTATGAGAAAGGTCATAAAATAAATTTCTATACATCGCGATTTATGGGTAGAAATAATAATGATATTATAAAGGTGTATAAAGAGGGGTATAGTTTAACTTTAAATCAATTAAAAGCTTGGGGTGTTAAATTTCATGAATTATATATGGGAAAACCTCGATGCGATATTATGATTGATGATAAGGCTTTGTTTTTTTCTAAAAATTGGAAGGCCCAATTAGAGTAATCCTATTAATAATTCAAACATCTTAATGATATGTCCTCCAAAACTAGAAATATAAATTATTATATATTTATCTTTTTATGTGTTCTAACTTCTATTGCAGTGAGTCGTGGAAAATGTGGAGGAGATGAAGGTGCTGTCTGTCTTTCAGTTCAACAATTTAAAATATATAATTATTCTTGGTCAAATTTCACTCTCAATTCTTCACTAGATGGATGGTTTACACATCGTTTATTTTGGTTTTTTATGCAGAGTGGTTATTCGTATATACTAGATGTGATTAGCAAGGCTATCCCTTTCTTGAAGAACGATATGGTTCGAGAGTGGGCTATGAGTTATTTGCAGGTGGGGGTTATTTTTTTTGCTTTAGTGATTTCTTTTAATTATCTTTTTCAAAGAAGTAAAAGTATTTCTGTATCACTGTCGGTTCTATTATTAATTTGGGTAGGGAGCTATGGTATAAGTTTTTTGACAGGTGGTTTTATAGAAAATACTCTCTGTTTGTTGCTAGTAATTCGATTATTTTATACCGATAGTTCATTTAATCTTTTGTCTAAATTTGATCCATTTAGCATTGCTGTCCTAGATTTTTTAATGGTTTCTATCAAGACATACTCCATTATTTTTTGTTTAATTACTCTAACAGAACTCATAATTAAAATGCCCCCATCTGTTCGAAAAAGTTTTATATCTAAGTATTTTACAGTTTTTCTTTCTCTATTAAGTATGTGGTTTTATTTTAAACATTCTGTCAATTTTGGACATTTGGAATTTTACACAGATCAGATGGAAAACTCTGGAAATATAATGTTTGTTACTGCGATAAGTAATTTATTTAAAGCCTTATTTAGTTTTTCTTATGGAATTCTGTGGACTTTTCCTTTGATAGCTCTCCCAATTATGTTTAGATCCATATTTAAAAAAGCTATTTATAAATATACCGCTATTATTTTTCTTTTTATGTTTTTTGGTTTTTTCCCATTTTGGCATGGGGCAAATGGGATAGCGGGTAACAGGCTTATTTTTCCATTCCTACTATCATTGATTCCAGAAATTTCAGATTGTTTGTTTATTCTGTATCAAAAAAATAAAAAAAGATTTATTTGTGCAATGTTGTTTTTAATCATATTATTTTTTCCTACAATAAATTATAGGCACAATCTTATTGTATCAAACTATCTTTTACCTCCCTCTCAAGTAACTCCATCTACCGTTAATTATAATACCTTGCCATACTGGCAGCCTCAATTTTATCCTCCATTCTTTGCGTGGGGAGTATTATTAACTAAAATTAATGGTAATCAGATTTTTAGAATAAGATTAAATAATGAACAGATAAATGTTCTTTCAAAACAAATTTTTCCGATGACCGGTTTGTCTAGGATGATTTTTTTATCTACTGAATCTTCAGGTGAGTTAAATGATAAATATTCAAAGAAATTACCAAATCCAGAAAAAATAAAGTTTTTGTGTGTATCGCTTATCTCTATATGGATTTTATGGATTTCTGCAGTTTATTTTAAAGATACCAAACTTAAAATCGGAGACACCTGATGCAGACATCAAATGAATCAAATTTAGAATTATCGATTGTGTTGCCTTGTTTGAACGAGGTCATGACTCTGGCTCCTTGTATAGAAAAGGCCAAAATTGCTTTACAAAAAAATAAAATTCAAGGTGAAATTATCATTGCAGACAATGGTAGTACTGATGGGTCTCAAAAACTCGCCAGACAATTAGGTGCAAAAGTTGTTGATGTTAAACAAAAAGGGTATGGCGCAGCACTTATGGGTGGTATCGCTGTTGCCAATGGATCTTTAATTATCATGGGAGATGCGGATGACAGTTATGATTTTAGTTCTATCTACCCTATCGTGGAAGAGTTAAGAAAAGGGAATCAGTTGGTAATGGGGTGTCGTATGCCAAGAGGCGGTGGAAAAATAATGCCGGGTGCTATGCCTTGGAAACACAGATGGATTGGAAATCCTATTTTGAGTACAATTGGTAGAATTTTTTTCAAATCTAATGTTGTCGATTTTCATTGTGGGCTTAGAGGTTTTCATAAATCTGCATTTGATGAAATGAATTTAAAAACAACAGGTATGGAATTTGCTTCTGAAATGGTTATTAAAGCTACTCTTTTAAAAATGAAAATCTCTCAAACTCCAATTACTTTGTATAAGGATGGTAGAGATAGACCCCCTCATCTTAGAAGTTGGAGAGATGGGTGGAGGCATTTAAGATTTATGTTACTTTTCAGTCCGAAGTGGCTTTTTTTAACTCCAGGAATTTTACTTGTTATTATAGGGCTGTTTTTAACATTATTGTTATTAAAGAGCCCAATACATTTAGGTGAAGTTGTTTTGGATACTAATACTCTTCTCTTTTCATCTATCTCTATGATTATCGGTTTTCAACTTATCTATTTTTCATTTTTTACAAAAATTTTTACTAAATCTGTCGGCCTACTGCCTAATGAAGTTAATACTAAATATATCGATATTTTTTCAAATCTTGAAATAGGAATTTTAACTGGATTGTCTTTTGTGGTAATTGGATTTGCACTGTTAGTTAAAAGTATACTTTATTGGAAGCATTATAAGTTTGGGATTATTTCATATCCAGACAGTCTTCGAATGGTAATTCCTGCGGCAATGATGTTGGCACTCGGTTTTCAAATTATATTTGGTAGTTTCTTTATTAATGTATTAAAATTGCCGCATAAATAAGTTTGACTCGTGATATTATTATAAATTTGATGATTCTATAGCAATTCGGTGTGCATTTGCCATTACCGAAAAGGTGATTGTAGTTGCTGGAATAGAAGGGAGTACCGATGAATCAACGATGTGCGTTCTTTTATACTCGTGCGGTCTGCCATAAATGTCACTTTCGTTAAGATTGAGAGTTATTTCTTTCATTGGGAAAGTGGAGCCAGTGTGCCAACCTTGCCCAGGAAGACCAATGCTTAACAGTGTTTGGATTGGATTAAAGCCTAACATAACTTTATTTTGTTTAACTTTGTAAATAAGTTTCTTAATAACTTTTTTAGGGTTAGGTGAAATGAAACCATTTATATACAAATTTGTTAATTTATGATGTTTTTTTAAAGATACCTCAATATGAGACGAGTCATCTGAGTGTAAATAACCTTGTATAATCCCAATTCTGGAGATTAATATTTCTTTAATAGATTTTAGCCACCTAGAAAAAGGAACTTTCTTTTCAAAAAAATCAGATATTAAATCGTTATAAGAATAAAGTTGTAGGTGTATGTTATGTGGGCTAATTTTCGAATCGTATAATTCAATGAATAATTGAGCTAGAGTATACAATTCTTCATTATGAACATTTCTTATAATTTTTGAAAATGTAATAGGTAATAGAAAATATTGTGAATCTTTCATTATTATTGGTTCATTAACTCTCCCTTGTGATGTAAGGATAACTTTAGCCGTTGCTAAAGGGCCGCAGGCTAAATAAACTCGTTCTGCGGATAATTCTTTTATCTTTCCTTCTTCTGTTAAAGCCGAAATTACGACTTGATTATTATTCTCTATTATTGATTGGACGCATAGTCCTTTTAAAAATTTAAAGTTTTTATTTTTCTTTAAAATCTCAATAGTTGAAAAGGAATTATAAATATATCCGTAGGGACATCCATGTAGGCATAAACCACAATAAATGCATCCATTTTTAGAATCACTACTTACTTTAGTAGCTAATGTAGCTTTAGAGAATATAATCCCCGTATCTAAAAGTTGTTTTTTATATTTATTTAAACAATCTACGCAACACTGCGCTTGTTGACTTAGTTTTAGGCTGGATTCAGATTTTTGAAATTTAAAATCAAACATATCCAGAAAATTATCACCTTCATGAGAGTAATCTATATAAGATAGTAATGAATTATAGTGTGGGTTTAATCTAGAGATATGAAATGGCCAACTCTGAGTGTCTCGAGAAGTGTATGGTAATATTGCCCCTCCCCAAACATTACTTAAGCCCCCCTCAGCATTAGAAATATAACCAGTGGCGTTTTTAAATATTGTGTTATTTAAAGAAGAGTTTAATCGGTAAGGAAAATCTGACCCATATACATTTTTTTTATTTATTCCTTTAATACTGGTTTTTTGTTTTTCTTTAAAAGAATCTAACCATTCAGGTTGCCATGCATTTTTATTTAAAGATGACATTTTCTTAACCAATGTTTTTTTTTCATTTTCTAAAGAAATACCCACGTCAATCATTAGTACATTTTTATTCATTTCTAATAAGCCTAAGGCGCAAGCAACTCCAGACGGACCAGAGCCCACAATTATAAACATAAGTTTCCCCTGTTAATTAATTTTTAAAAATAATTTTTAAGCCTTTTTCGAAAGACAAAGGTTTTACGTTTAAATCTGTTAAAATAGGCTGTATGTCAAATGATCGAATATTTTTAGAACATAAACCAAGTGTGTTACTTACGGTAACGGCAGGAGAAGGTGAAAATATATTCATTAAACGGGCGGCATAATAGCCTAAAAACCAAGGGATATGAACTTTTATCTTAGATAAGCAAAGATGTGCTTGTAGCTTATCAATAATTTCATCATAGGTGAAAGGTGTGGCGCTACCAACCTCATAGTAATTTTTTAAGGGCCCATGAATCATACAAGATAAAATTACTTTTGATATATCTTCAACATATATGGGTTGGAAAATAGTCTTCCCATTCCCAAGAATAGGAATAAAAGGTAGACTTGATATTTGTTTAATGAGTTTTAAGAATACTCCAGTTTTATCTGAGCCATAAACAAGACTTGGATATAGAGTAACAACATTTAAACCAGATGCTTCGAATAACTTATCAGCTTGTAACTTTGTTTCACCATAAATGCCTCTCTTTTTAAAAAGAGCAGATTGAGTGCTAACATTAATAATTTTTTGAACACCATTTATTTTACAAGCTTTTATTAAGTTTTTAGCACCCTCAACATTTACGTTATAACTTTCTTTTTCATCTGCCTTACAAGCTGCTAAATGAATAACTATATCTACGCCGTTAAGAGAGTTCTGTAATTCATCAAAATTACGAATATCACCATACGTATATTCAATATTATTATGTAATAATTTTATATTTGAAGATTTTCTTACTAATGCTTTTACATTATAGCACTGTTGTTCTTTTAAAAGTTGTAGAAGTGACAATCCAATAAAGCCTGAAGCACCAGTTATAAAAATATTTTTTTCTATGTTGGTTTGAGGAATGGTACCCATTTATTGTTAAATTCTTTCTAACAGAACTTTAAATTATTGCAATAATCTGTCAATCACTTGGCACGTTTCTTTTAAGGTTTGTTCCCAAGTGAACTTTTTTGCTTGTTCCAAACCTTTTGCACGCATTACTTCCTGAAGCTTTTTGTCATTTAATAAATTAATGATTAGATCTGCCAACTCTTTAAAGTTATAAGGGTTAAAGTATAAAGCTGCATCAGAGCAAATTTCAGGTAATGAAGCAACTTTAGAAACTATAACAGGACAAGAAGTAGCCATAGCTTCAAGTGGTGTAAAGCCAAACCCTTCATACAGTGATGGATGAACCATTATGCTTGCATGAGCATAATATTGTTTTAACAAATTGTCATCAATTTGACCTGTAAAAAAAATTCTGTCTCCCAATAGCCTTGTTTCTTGAATTATATTTTTATCATTAGTAATAAAGCCATCTTTTTTACCAACAATGACTAAATCATGGGGGATTGAATCCATTATTAAGGTAAATGCTTTTATGAGGCATGCTAAATTTTTATGTGGCTTAACATTACCTACATATAATAAGAAAGGATTATTGTGCGGGTTGTTTTTTTTATAAACTGATAAAAATGGTTTCGAAATACCTAAATAAGTAATGCAAGTTTTTCCTCTGTTTTTTTTCATTAAACGCGACCATTCATTAGAAGTAAAATTGGAATTGAAAATTATAGTGTCTGCTTTTTTACTTACGGCATTTAACATGAATTTTGCGTATAATTTTTTATCCAGTCCAGAAACAAATTGAGGCATTGCTAAATGAAAAACATCATGTACCGTTACCATTAATTTACCTTTAAAAAATAGTGGTATATTGTAGTGCGGTGACCAAAAGAGAGATGCTTTTTCCGGAGTTTTTTTAAAAAACTCAAATTGTTCGATAATAGAGTATATAGGCGATTTGAAATTAACTACATTGACGTTTTTTAATTTTTGATATTTTTCTAATTTTTCTTTGTTGCCAAGGAGATAAAAAATTATCTTTGGATAATTGGAAATGACTAATGGGATTAGGTTTTGTAAATAAGTGCCAATACCGGATGAATTGATCATCCGAACGTCAATAGCGATAGATTGCATAACATGTCTCTTGGTGTATAATAAGGCAAAAGTGAAATAATTCAACAATAATAAAAAATGAGATATATCGTATTTATAACCATATTTATTTATCTGAGCATTGGAAATTTGCCAAGAATAGTTAACCTTTCGTTGACTAATTTGCATAGTAATAATCTGTTATTCACAGAAGTCCTATTATATGCAGTATTATTTTTCTATTCGTTTTATACAAGACTAATTATTAAGATAGTGAAAAGCTGGTTATTAATATTATTTATTTTGTCCATTTCTTATTTGTATGGGACTTCTGCTTATGGTTTTTCCATTACATCCTTATTATATTATCTAAGGGTTGTATCTATTCTTCTATCGGGTACAATTGCAGGGTATTTCTTTTTTAAAACTTACAAATGTAACTCGGTCGAGTTTTGTAACTTAATTATATGTGCGTATATCGTATTGTTTTTTGTCAGTCTTGTTATATATATATATTTTCCGGATTCTGCAGAGTTTTGGTTGTTTTTAAATGCCCATGGAATTGCCTTTGAAGGCGATCCCCATAGTGCAAGATTTATTTCTGCTTATTTTGATCCAAATTATTACGCTTCAATAGCATGTATTCCTGTTTTGATAGGTAAATATTTATATAAATTAACAAATAAAATTATTTATCTATTAATTGTATATATATTCTTAATTACTATCCTATTGACTGGATCGAGAAGTGGCATTGGAACTCTCTTTTTAATTTTAATTCCTTTTTTTCTAAAAAAAATATCCCCTTATAGTTTATTTAAATTTAAAAAAGGTAACATTATTATTGCGGGAACAGCTCTATTGGTTTTAATTTTTTCTGCATTGGTATTTCCTGAGAAATTGGTTTATTTTTCAGGAAAGCTAGAGAATATGGATAGTGATGGTTCGGCTTTGGCTAGGCTGAATTCCGCTCAATTTGGGTTTAATCTGTTTTTTGAACACCCAGTGCTTGGAATTGGTTTTGATGCTTTCTCATTACCAATCGACTCATCTGTATTACTTACATTTGTAAGTTTTGGGTTAATTTTTTCTTTAGTTTTTTTTACATTTTTCAGTTTTTTTTATTTTAAAATTAAAAGGCAATTATCGAGTAAAGGTATTATTTTAAGAGAAATAATAACTGACTTTTTAAATTATATTATTATAATAGTTTTATTTTCTAGCTTGTTTAATAACATTATATATTATCAATTTTGGTTGTTCCCAATCACAGCTATTATTACTTATTTTAAACTAAATATTTATGGTAAATTAACAGATTCAAGATTATTAATTGCTTCACTCCCAATAAGCGATTTAGAATATAATAATACTTCATCAATGCTCCCGGTGAAAGAACTAGGAGAAGTTCCAGTGAATGAACGTTCTCCAATGACTATAGGCCCGGTGGACGGGGATGTTCTCACGAATGGTGCATCCACTATGTGATTTCCTGTCAGAGAATTGTTTTTATATAAAGAAATTGTTCTTGTGACATGGTTATATGTGCCAATGAGAGTGTAAAGTTCAGATCGTATTATACCACCAGATATTTCAGCATCTTCCGATGGACCATCTGATTTTATTCTAAACTCCACTTGCATTGGAAAAGAACTTCCAGAAAATCTTAAATTGTATCCATACCCCCCAAACCTTTTATCAATTACTCCTTCTTCGCCCATTGTAGGCAATATAACCCTAGTATTAGATTGTATGGAAAATGAGATAGGGTTTAACTGTGTAGAATTATCCACCGTCACTTTATCATCCACCCCATCAAACTGCAAAGCCCCACCCAAAACCCCCGCCATACCTCCCGTCACGGGAGGCAACCACACCGGGCTTCCATGAGGAACCCCATGATTTCCCTTCCCTGAATAATCACATACCGTTTCACCCACATCACCGCCGAGCGCAGTAACTCCGCCTAGGCCGGCTGGGCAAACAGGTCCTGTCGGGCTTTCATCAAATCTCCACCAACCCACCACGCTATCATCTGTGTTAAATTGTCTTACTTCACTGCAGCTTCTCAAATTATGGTTATTTACTGAACAGATTTTCCAGGCGTACGCGCGACTCGTCATGCCTGTGTCTGGCGCTTGTAAATAAATCGGGCGTGTACCACCTGAGGTCATGCTGCAGGTTAAACCAGCAGGTGCAGTCATATCGGGCACATACGTGGCTCTTCCATCGGTGCTGGCTTGGATGATGAAGTTGGTGGTGCTTGTGCTGACGCGTTTGTAGGGGCAGGCATCGCTGGGTACGGTTGTGCCTTCGACGAAGTACACGTCGTAGCCTGTAATGCTATCACCCGGGTCTATATCGGTGGAAGCGGTCCAGCTTAAGTAGAGTCTTGTGGGTGCCCAGGTGACGCCGTTTGCGGGTTGGGCGGCGAGTCCGGGGGCACTCGGTGGGTTCAAATCGTTCACATGAAAATCTCTTCTCATGTCCGATTCGATTCTCATCGCTGTCGAATCTCTTGCCACTACCCACCAGCGATAATCGTGACTGCCGAGTAATCCTGTGATTGCGGCGCTGTTTCCGCTGAGGCCTGTTTGTCGGGCGAAGGGGGTGCTGCTGCCGCTTGTTGTGATGTCATCTACAAACACATCGTAGACCAGGCCGGGTCTGGGTGTCATGGCGGCCCATTGCAGGGTGACGGAGTTTGTGCTGAGAGTTGCGGCGTTATCAGGGGAGACCAGCATAGGGGCCGCTAAAATACCGATGAGGGTAAAGGTTCTCATCTCCGCAGAAACGGAAGTGCGCAAGGGCATGGTGCTGTCTCGAGCGGTGACTCGCCATTGATAGGTCTGTCCCCACATCAGCCCGCTGACGTGACAGGTGAGGGCAGTGATGTTTTGACAAGTGGGGACATCCACCAGATCCATTCCCGTGGGAGAAAGCTGCAAGGTGTATTGAATTCCTGCGCCACCGGGATGAGTCCAACTGAAGTCCATGGCGTTGGAAGTGAGAGGGCTGCCCACGGGTGTAGTGACAGGGCTGATTAAAACAGGGGGGGCCAGAACTTCTACCGCTAAATTAAAGCTTCGGGTTTCGGCAGAAACGGAAGTGCGCAAAGGCATGGTGCTGTCGCGAGCGGTCACTCGCCATTGGTAGCTCTGTCCAAAAGTCAGTCCACTCACACGGCAAGTGAGGGCAGTGATGTTTTGGCAAGTAGGGACATCGGTTGCGGGCATGCCCCCCTGTCCCAGTTGCAAGGTGTATTGAATGCCAGCTCCGCCGGGATGCGACCATGAGAAATCAACGCTGTTCGAGGTGAGGGAGGCATCGGCTGCTGGAGAAATTAGTACGGGTGCGGGTAAGGCATCCACAGAGAGTCTGAAGGTTCTGGTTTCCGTCGAAAAAATTTCACGTCCTCTATATCGACTGTCTACTGCTTTGACACGCCATTGATAGCTTTGGCCGAAGCTTAGACCTGTAGAGACTCGACACATCGTCGTGGAGACATTTTGACAACTGGCAACATCTGCCAAGGTCGATCCCATGGGGGCCAGTTGTAAGGTATATTGAATCCCAGTTCCACCGGGATGCGACCAGGAAAAATCTACCGTGGTGCTGGGTAAATTGGCATCCACATTGGGTGTGACTAAAGTGGGAGCAACGAGAGCTGCCAAGGTGGGGCTGGCGCTCGTGAAGATATTGGTGCGATGAGCGGCAACACCCGTCCAGGCGCCAAAGAAATCCACGCCGTTGCTGGCGAGTGCCCCAGGCACATTAGTCGTAGATCCGGAAGATAAAGTGACGGGGGGACGAGCGGGGCTGAAATTGCTGTCCGCATCCAGGAAGGCTAATTTCACATTGTCCGCTTCCAGATAACTCAGGCCCAGGGTGTCGGGTCTGCAGGCCGTCTCCATCCCTGCAGGGGCCATGGGGCAGGCCGATCCATTTAAATTGCTTCCGAGTACAGGTTTGGTTTTCGCGGCATCGCCTTCCATCCCCAGACGAACAGGGCTGCAAGTCGGCATCCCCATGGGGCAAGTGGCCGATAAAGCAGGACTGGTATTAAATTTTTGAAGATAGATGGAGCTTGCGTCATCATAGGCCAACACGACTTGATTGCGATAAGTAAGGAGATCCGGATTTTGCTGATTTTCTGTGCCTGTCGAAGGAAAGATAATTCCAAAATCGCTGCTGCTATTCTCGTGGCTCATCCCTTGTATATTGGAGAAACTTAATTTTTTGAGACCAATGCGAGTGGGTGTGCGCGTCGGCGTGCCGGTTGCGTTGGGGAAACTGGCCGTTGTGCTTTCGTAAGTCAGCACGACATCATTCGAAGCTGCCACGGCCAATTTGGGTTTTTTGGCTTCTTGCACATCTCCGCTGCAACGGTGATCGGGTGTGGTTGTGGGATCTCCCGAAACGTCGCGACTGATGGGGATGACCGGTTTGTTGGGATTAGCGCTGCCTCTGGGAATTTGCCCCAGGAAATTTTCATCGATATAACGGGCAAAAACTCCCGTGGAAGCGCGGCGTATAGGTTCGCGGCAATCGGTGAATTCCCGGTTGGAATCCCAAGTCACCACAAAGCCCGTAGGATCGCTGGCTCCCGCATGAGTTAAAGCGGCAACCTTTGGATTTTTGGAGACCCACCAGGCCTGCACATCCATATCGGTAGCTGTTGCAGGGTTAAAGGCATCCCAATGGCGAGTGGTTGCGTTATAGACATAATCCTGATTGACCGAGACGTTGAACTGGGAGATTAAAATGCCTTCATCCCAATTATTATCATGCCCCATGGGGTTTGCAGGGCTTAGGCTGTCGTCGGCATTTACCATTTTTGCGATGATGTTAGAAAATACCTTTCCTTCCTCATTCACCGTGGGGGCTTCGTCGGTACGGACGAGTACAGAATGTCCATCGCGCATTTCAGTTATATAGTGAGCGTTATAGGCATAAGGCGCGGTTCCGCCCAGTTCCCAGAGGATTAAAAATTTCCCATTGCTATAAGCCACAGAAGGATTGCGTGCCTCTTTGCAATTGTCTTCGCTGAGCGGGGTTAGATTAGGGCGATCGCTATGAAAGCCTGAGTACAAACAACCCTGAGTAGGTCGGGCAGTACTGACGAGCAGGTCCGTGCCCTGAGCCACTCCTTCCCGACTGTAATACTGGGCATGAATTTCACTGCTATCCAGGGCAGGTTTCTGTTCCCAAACCACCAAATACCGCTGGTGGACAGGATCATAAGCCGTAGCGGGATTCAAACGAAAGGGTTCCATGGGAGTAGGGCCATCTCTCAACAGGCTTGGATCGAAAATAACGTTGGGATTTAATCGTATTCTGGGATCGAAAGAGGTGTTTTGGACAGGATTGAGATTTTGTGTCGAGTTAGGTTTTATATTGAAATCCACAGAACCAATTTGTTGTTTGAAAAAATCTTTCAGGGAGTCAAACCAGTTCTGTCTTGCCTGGGCGAGGGGAGAAAAGAGCGAAGAGTGAAGAGTGAAGAGTAAGAGTAGGAAGAAAGTTTTTTTGGAAGAACGAAACATAATACCTCCCCAGGTATTTGAGTTGGAAGAAGGTCTCAATTGAGATCAAATTGCATCCAATTAAGACCTCACCCTAACCCTCTCCTTCGTAAGGAGAGGGGATTTTGAAATAGCCCTATCCAACAAGGCTAAATTGTCAACTTCTCCATTTTCGTCACTTCTTCAGAAATGTTGCTAAGTTTTTTAAAATTTTTTGTGATTTTCTGATTTTTGAAGGATTTCGTACTTTTTCTCAATCACTTCCCGAAATTCGGGGCTAATGGCGTTCCAATCCAGAACATCCACACGAATGGGTATATTGGATTCTTGAAAGGCCTCTTTTAGTGTAGCCAGGGTGTTCAGGCCTAATTTTTGGGAGTCTAGAATGACTAAATCGAGATCGGAGTAGGGTTTAGCTGTTCCCATCACCCGCGAACCAAAGGCGCGCACTTCCGCTTGGGGAAGCCGGGTTTTGAGAATATTTTGGATGGTTTTAAGGGTAGTTTGGGGCAAATCAATCATTGTGTTTTTCCAGATAGGAATAAAGATTTTTGACTTCCAGCAAAAAGCGAGAAGCTATTTCCAACACTTCTTCGACAATCTCACCGTCATAAGTGTGTGAAGTTTCATTTCTTGCCTGATGAAAACTCATCCACAAATCGACATCCTGAATCAATTGGGATTCAGCCGCTAAACGAAAAAGTTCTCTGCGACTGACGCCATCCACCACAGTGCTCCCGACATTGTTTTCAATCCAGCGTTTCATCATCTTCCAGGCTTGTTCATAAGCGACTTCAAAGTTTTGAATGACACCCGATTGGATGGTCTCTCGTGCTTCAGGAGTCAGCGCTTCCATCTGTTTTGGAGAGGAAATAACTTGAACAGATTTTGCCAGCGATTCAATTGCTTTTGTAAGACTTGTCAGTTTTAAGGTCATTTAGATGCCCTGCCTTTATCCATAAATTCTCGCAAGAAATTTAAAATTTTCTTGTCCGGGGCGGGGAGGGGGAGTTTTAGGGCCTGGGGGAGGGGGAGGGACGTGAGGGGAGATGCGTGAGATGTGAGATGTGAGATGTGAGACGGAAGAGGAAATGTTTTTCCCGTTTCACGTCTCACTTCTTTCGTCTTCCGTCTTACGTCTTTCGTTTCACGACTTACTTCTAACTTTCTTACCAAATACGGCAAAACCTTTATTTTATGATGGGTTATGTGGTGGGTGAAGGAGGGGAGGGGTAAGACGTGAGGTGTGAGACGTAAGAGGTGAGACGGAAGATGGGAGCTTTTTCCCATTTCACTTTTTACGTCTTTCGTTTCACGTCTCCCTTCTCCCTTCTCCCCTCTTCCCTCTTTCCTTTTTCCTCTTCCCTCCTCCCATTCCCCAGGCAACTGCCACAAGCCCTTGTGCCAACGGGTATTGGGGTCTTGAATCAGTTGGATTTTGCAGTGGGGGTCCAGTTGATTTATCACCCTCACCCCGGCCCTCTCCCCTCGAGGGAGAGGGGATTCTGCTTCCTTCTTGAGGAAAGGGTCAGGGTGAGGTAAAATGCATCTGCACCCTTTCTCATGCTCCAGCATCACCCACACTACGCGCGTCATTTCCTTCGTTTTCGTCCTCTTTTTCTTCTCCGGGAAATTTTCAGGGCCCAGTAATTTTCCTTCACAACATTTTTGAAGTGGGCAAATCAGACAGCTGGGATTTTTTGGGCTGCAAATCGTGGCGCCCAGTTCCATGAGGGCCTGGTTGAAGTCGCCAGGGGAATGGGGAGGGGAAGACGTGAGACGTGAGAGGTGAGACGAAAGACCTGGGTTTTTTTCAGTTTTACTTTTTACTTCTTTCGTCTCACGTCTCACGTCTAACTTCTCAATCACCCCCTCCGCCACTCTCCAAATTTCCTTCACAAATTTTGCGTCCGAAGGCGATCCCGCAAGTGCGAGTAATCTGGAATACACGCGAATCACATTTCCATCCACCAAAGCCACCGGCAAATCAAAGGCAATACTGGCAATGGCACCTCGAGTGTAGAGGCCTATGCCCGGGAGTTTGAGCATTTCAGCCGGATCGTTTGGAAAAATTCCATGATAGTTTTGAACAATTTTTTGGGCGGCTTTTTGCAGATTTTTGGCTCGGCTGTAGTAGCCCAGCCCTGACCACAGGGTGAGCACGTCTTGTTCTTTAGCCTTAGCCAAACTCTCCAAGGTAGGGAATTTTTTTAGAAAACGCTGATAGTAATCAATCACGGTGGTGACTTGCGTTTGCTGTAACATGATTTCGGAAAGCCAGATTTTGTATGGGTCTTTCGTCTGGCGCCAAGGTAGACTGCGCTTGTGCTGCTGGTACCAAGGGAGGAGGGTAGAGCGGAGTTGGGAGAGGGAAGAGGGTAGGGTGAGGGTGTAAATCTTTTGTTTTGTTTTCATACTCGTGTCTGAAAATCGGATGCCGCTCATTTTTTTCATTTTTGTAAGTGCTTCAATTTCAAGTTTTAATTTT
The DNA here is from genome assembly GCA_015233135.1 of Deltaproteobacteria bacterium. Taxonomy (NCBI): domain Bacteria; kingdom Pseudomonadati; phylum Myxococcota; class Myxococcia; species Deltaproteobacteria bacterium. Next base: position 62,020 of record JADFYH010000001.1, on the reverse strand, counting down.
TTGGCACAGCTCCTGCTTTTTCCACAAGCTATGACACAAGCACTCCTCCGATCCAATTTAAAAGAAATCAAGCCCTCGACCTTCTCTGCAAAAGTAGAGACTGAAATTGATGATTCTCAGGCTCAGGAAATAAAAGAAAGGCAACAAGGCTCTCCTTTTTTTAGTCAGGACATGCAAAAGGGTTTTTCTGCTCTCGAAAAACGAAAAAGCGCTTGGGATGCAAATACTTCCGAGTTAAGAAAACGAGCCACCCATTTTTTAAAAGGATTTTTTATCGATGGCCCTGGAGAAATGATTAAGGGGGTGGTCTCACTTTCTCCTTTAGAAAATATTTACGATTCTTTCAAAAAAGAATGGGAACATTTTGGTTATCACGCGGAACAGAACAAAACCTGGGAAGGGGCAAAGGAAAATTTCAAAGAAAATCTCCGAATGATGCCAGGCATGAAGCCTCTGGAAGGCTTGGGCAACATGGCCTTGCATCCCTTGCAGACTTGGGAAGGGGTTAAACAGCAGTATCAGGAAAAATGGAATAGTGATGAAGGGAAAGGCTCGATTGCTTTTGAAGTTGCGACTTTGATTGCTCCTGTTGCAAAAGTGGGGAAGATTGGGGAGTTGGGTGAGATTGGGGCGATAGGGGATATTTCCAAATTTAAGGCACTTTCAAAGTTACCCCATGGATTTAAAGATGTTGCGGAATTTGAGGTGGTGGGGAATAAGATCCATCAAGCCCTTGCAGAAGCAGGGTTTCCGGAAGCCAAAGCTCACCTGTTTGGGAGTGCGGTGACAGGGAAGAATTTTAGACTGGGTCATGCTTTTGATGCAGTGAAACGAAGCGATTTTGATTTTTCTATTTCGGGGAAGGAGATTTTTGAGAGGGCGAAGGAAGTGAGAGCGCCTCTTGCAAGCAGAAGACGAACATGGCCTTTAGAGCCCAATTATTCAGAAAAGCTAGGGCTACATCAATTGACTCTAGAATTAAAAAATTATTTTCAGAGAGAAGTTACTTTTGTGATTTATGATTCTGAAGCAACTCTTTCGCAGAGAGGGTACTATATCAATTTTCTTAAGAAATAGGTGGAAGTATGATCTACGATTTGTATGGGTTAAAAAAAGGTGATGTTGAGGTATTGTATCTTGAATTAAACAAGATCGTTCCAGTAAGTCCTGTTGGAAGAATTAGCGATCATTATGGGGAGTATTATTCTTACGATCTCAATACAGGAGAAAAAATTTGTATATTACTCAATTGGTTTATCGACGATGAAAACCATCGAGTCCTTTATAAAGAATTTCAAGTTTTAATTAAAATCGAGGAAACCCAGCGCCCTCAATACTGGGAAGCTTTGCTGAAAGAAATTTTTCCTGAGATTGAGCTTTTGGAACGGGAAGAATATTAGTATCCTCATGGATAAGGGAGTATTTTATGGGCGCCACACATGTCACAGTTACCATTCGCAATCCAGCAAATCCAAAAAAATCTTGGGAAGGGCTTTTCCTTGTGGATAGTGGAGCGATCGATTCTCTGGTCCCGCGAGATCATTTAGAAGCTATAGGACTCAAGCCTAAATCTCAGCGCACTTATGAACTGGGGGATGGAAGTGAAATAAAAATGGACATTACAACGGGTGATATAGAGTTTATGGGAGAAATTGTTGGAGGTACCATTATCTTTGGAGATCCTGGCACTGAACCCATTTTGGGGGTGACTGCTTTAGAATCGGTGGGGATTGATATTGACCCCAAAAATCAAAAACTGAAAAGAATGCCCTCGGTGAGGTTGAAGAAGTTGAAGCCCAAGCGAAGAAAATAATTTTATGCCTATCATCGCTGCATTTCTTGAATTGAGGAGAGCATGGCAACTCGCGCAAGAAAACAAGACGTCAAAAAGAATACAAGGGCTGGAAAAGTAAGAATCACCCCGGTCTCTTTAGGAAATAGTGTTCAAAAGATTTTGAAGGTAAGCTTGGAAAATTTTCAAGTGAGCTTATTATTTCAAGATGGATGTAAAGCTGCTGTTTCGCTTCAACACCTTTTTTTACATCCAAAGGGTCTGGCTGCAGAGGTCCTCAGAGGAGGGATTTTTGAGAAATGTTTTGTTGAATCGGGTGCCTTGGCCTGGCCTAATGGTTTTGAACTTTGTCCGGACTCCCTTCGCTTTTGGATGGAACACCCATGAAAAAAATACTCGTCCTCCAACACGAAGCCCACGAAGGCATTGGCGCCTTTGAGCCCTTGTTCCACAAACCGGGCCAGCAGGTCATCACTAAAAAACTTTTTTTGGGCGATCCAGTTCCTCTCGATGAAGAGCTTTGCGATTATTCGGGCATTGTCCTGATGGGTGGTTCTATGAGTGCGAACGATGGAGCTAAGCTTCAATTTATTGCCGATGAGTTGAAGATGATTCTCCAGGCCATTCAGTTACGGCTTCCCCTTTTAGGGGTGTGTTTGGGGGCCCAGCTGATTGCGAAGGCTTTGGGGGCGAAGGTGTATTCTATTTCTACCCCTCTCCCTGGTCCTCCTGCCCCTCTCCCGTCCGCCTCTGGCGGACACCCTCCCCCTCAGGGGGGGAGGGGAATATTGAAGGGAAACATTCTGAGGGAAATCGGCTGGTATCCGCTGACTCTGGCGCCGGCTTCTAATAAAGATCCTATTTTTGGGATGCTTCCCTCTCCTTCCGTTTTATTTCAATGGCATGGGGAAACGTTTGATATTCCCAGCGGGGCCATGCGCCTGGCGGGTTCTGCGCTTTTTATCAACCAGGCGTTTCGCTATATGGATCGGGTGTATGGTTTGCAATTTCACCCGGAGATGACCGATAGCATGCTGAGAAACTGGGTAGAAATTGGGGAACAGGAAATTATCACGGCCGGTTTAAATCCCAGGCAAATTTTGACGGACATGCTTAAATACCTTCCCGGACTGCGTCGCTGGGCGCATCAGATTGCTACGGGCTGGGTGGCTTTGTTGAAGTGAAATCCAATAAATTCTTGACCCCATCGTACTATTTATGAAAACCGTTTCTCATTTCCTTCGCCTCTTCATTGCCACCCTACTCAGACCTCTGTATTTTCATTTTCAAAAAAAATATCCCGACCGCTTCAATCTCTGGATTGCAGAATCAGGACCGCTCTTTGTTTCGGCCATGCTTCAGAAATTTAATTTATTTCACCGTTTGATGTTTCGAGGATCTTTAAATCGTATTCAAATTCATCCCCAGGATGTGGAAAAAATCAGACAAGCCAGTCAAAAGGGTCCTGTGGTTTATATGATGCGCAATTGGGGTCAGGTGGAATACAATTTTTTCAATCATCTTTTTTTAAAAGAAAACCTGCCCCTCGCCACACGCGCCAACCTGCTGCGCATGTATTGGTGGATGCCGCTCAAAAAATTCTTTGTTCACAAAATTGCCCGTCTCCATTTTGCCTACAGCCATGGCGGGTTTCCCGAAGATTATCTTCAGAACATCCAGGAAAAATCGTCGGCCCCCCTAGCGATGGATTTAAAGCAGGAAGTTTCCTTTTTATTTTTAAATCTGCCCGAATATCTGGACGCGAAGGATTTGCAATCGAAAGATGTGCTGTTGCCTTTGCTCGAAAGCGTCCAAAAGTTTGAACTGGAGAAAGAGGAGGCGAATCAGGAAGTATGCCTCATTCCCCTCACCTTTGCTTATGATCACCGGCCCGGCAGCGAAGAGCGTTCTTTGGTGGATATTTTATTTGGCGAAAGAGAAAATCCAGGCACCTTACGAAAACTCGCCATCTTTTTCAGGCATTATAAAAAACATGCCCTGGCACAAACCGGAAATCCCATCTCCCTGAGCGCCTGGATCAAGGGGCATCAGTCGTTAGATATTTTTGACCAGGCGAAGGTATTGCAAAAAGAATTGCATCAAATCTTTCACAAAGAGCAAAAGGCCATCACCGGTCCTCGTTTGAAAGATAGAAAACGAATGATCGATCTGGTGCTCCAGGACAAAACTCTGAGGCAGGATTTAATGGCCCTGGCCCAGGAAAAAAGGCTTCCGACGGACTCTCTCTATTTGGAGGCCGAAAAGGTTTTGGAAAAAATTGTCGCCGACCCCAATTACACCTACATCGATTTATGGGCCTTTTTTCTGCGCTGGGTTTTTAATCATGTCTACGAAGGGCTTTCGGTGGATGAAGCGGTGCTGCAAAAAATCAAGGACCTGTCCAAAAAATCATCCATCGTGCTCATCCCCTCTCATCGCTCTCATGTCGATTACCTGCTGCTTTCCTATGTCTTTTATTCGCACAGCCTGTCGGTGCCCATGGTGGCGGCGGGAGAAAATCTTTCTTTCTGGCCCATGGGTTATGTCTTTCGAAAATCAGGCGCCTATTTCATCAAACGCAGTTTTGGAGACGATAAACTTTATCCCCTTTTATTTAAGGCCTACGTCAAGGCCCTGACGGCAGAAGGTTATTTTCATGAGTTTTTTATCGAAGGAACCCGCTCGCGCAGTGGAAAGCTGGAACAGCCCAAGACGGGTCTGCTTTCCATTCTGATGGATAATTTTCTGGAACAGCAACACGAAGATTTAATCTTTGTGCCCATTTCCATCACCTATGAAAAGGTGTTGGAGGAGCAAAGCTATTTTAGTGAAAGCAAGGGGGCCCAAAAGAAAGGCGAAAGCTTTTTGGATCTCTTCAAAATCAGAAAACATCTCAAACACCGCTCGGGGCAAATTTATGTTCGCTTTGGCGAGCCCATCTCAGCAAAAGACTTTAGTGATAAAAAAGGATTCAGTTCTCTTTCCGAAAAAGAAGAGATTCGCAAGGGGGTAAGGCAACTCGCCTTGGAAATTTCTAAGGAGATCAACCAAAGTGCTATTGTCACCGCACCTGCACTGATTTCGGCGGCCCTCCTGGCTTCGCGGCTCAAAGGGCATTCCCTTGAGGAGATTTGTGCCCGTCTAGAAGATTTGCAAGCTGCCTTGCGTCTTCGAAACGTAAATCTTTCAGAAGCCCTTCAAAATCAATATCTACCTGCCATCCATCAAGGTCTGAAACGCTATACGAAGCAGGGTTTAGTGAGCGAACATCATGACGGGAAGGAGAACTTCTACGTGGTGGAGGCCCAGCATCGCAGTCACCTGAATTTCTACAAAAACTCCCTCATGACGCATGTGATACACCTCAGCTTGCTGAGCTTTCTCCTTCTTCAAAATCCGAAGGTCCTCGAAACTCCCTCGGAGACTTTTTTAGATCAATTGCATCTACAATACAGCCGATTGAGTGAGTTATTTGCCTTTGAATTTGTAGGGCAGCTTCCTTTTCAAGAAGCCTGGGCCGACTTAAAGAGCTTAAATTGGATGCCTCAAAACAGGATCACCTTAGAATTTATGGCAGAACTTTCTGCTGATCTTCGTGAGGCCTATAGTCTGGCCTTGGAATTTCTGGCCTTGAACTCCTTTGTAAAATGGGAAGAAAAGAATCTGATTGGCAAGATCTTACAGTGGGGAAATATCCTTTATTTAAAGGGTGAAATTACGAAACCCGAAAGCCTGAGCCAATTTATTCTTCAAAATACGATGGCCTCTTTTAAGGCCTTGGGTTTACTCAAAAGCCATGAAAAGGAATTGGGCAAGCGAGGCCTGAAAATTTATTCGAACTTTGCCACCCCTCAAAAAATAAATGAGCTGCTGCACTGTTTCAACAGGTTGTCGTCTTATCTTCCCCTTGAAAAAGAGGCTCCAGAAGCCAGCGGTGCTTAATCTTGCAAGAACTGCCGCCGAATATTTTCTATCTGCAAACGGTGGGTTCGTAGAAAGCGGGCATCTATATAAGTAGCAGCTCCTTGGATGAGCGCGATGGCCGCACGCGTCTCTCTAAAAAGATTGGTGTCCGAGAGACAGCCCGACGGCCTCCAAATAGGAGAAAAGGTTCTCCAATTATCGTTTCTGCAGAGACTCCCCATTAAGATTTCAGCCCGCTCTCGCGTGATTAATAAAGCGCAGTCACAATTTTGTGAACCTGCTCCGAAGGCGGGACTGAAAAGGAGTCCCTCGGGAACTACCTCCAAATTGAAAGTCTTGTTTTCTGGAAGTTGAAGGCCCAGGTTGGTCAGCAAAAACAGTTTCTGGTTGGGTGTAAGAAGCACAGCAAGTCTAGGAGCTCTCTATTTTAATTTTTCTAAAAATCGACTATAGCGTTTTGGATTTTCCGCATCCACTTTTACAAAATCGTAGGAAATAAATCTTCCGTTTTTCTCTTTCAGGATTTCCACTTCATAGCGCATGTCTTCACTGCGAGGATATTTGGTAAACTGGTACTTGATTTTGGCCTCTTTTTTAAGACTCCTCACATCTGAAAAGGCCTCGATCTGATTCAAGATCTCTTGCTCGGAGGCAAAGCGTTTTTCTCCCAGACGCTCGGCTTCCGGGAAATAAGGAAGGGCCTGGGCATTTTGTGAAATCTGGGTTTTCTTCACGTAAGGGCGGGGAAGTTTCGCATTGCGGTCCGAAAAACTCAGCCACCACTTTGCCTTTTTTTCATCATCAAAAGCCGAAGCGACCACCCACTTGCCTTTAGGAAAATCCTTGAGGTCGTCCGATGCGATGATCCCATCCGCCGGGGTGCGCACAAGAAGCTGTTGAATAAATTTTTTGGTTTCCGCGGCCTGAGACTGGCTGGCAAAAACACCTTTGACGACTAAGTAAATGTTTTGATTGAGGGGAGCTTGACCTTGGAAACCAGCCTGCAGATTGGATTTCGCGTAGAGAGAAGAAGAAAAAAAGACTAAAATCGAAATTTGGTAAATAATTTTTCTCATATAAATTTGACGCCTCATTAACGAAGTATAAACATTGTAATCACGCGGTTTTCCCCTCCCCTCAAGGGCATAGGTATCTACACATCTTTTGGTATTGCCCCCTCTTAAGCTAAGAGGGGGTTGGGGGAGTTATGGAAAACCGTGCAAATTACAGTATTTTTGAGTTCAGCAAGATCTTCCATAACCCCTCCTAACCTCCCCTTAGCTTAAGGGGAGGAACAGCAGAGTCAATAAAACCAATAGTTTGCTGAGATGTGTAGATACCTATGCCTCAAGGGAGAGGGAACTTTGCTCAAATACTTTTTTAGAAAACTCACTCCTCCGTCTCTCCCCCACCCTGCATCAAAGCCTCTTCAATCATACCCAGGGGAATGGCACCGAATTTTAAAAACCAATCGTGAAACTTCTTGAGACTGTATTTTTTCTCCCATTTCTTTTGGGCTTTTTCGCGCAGGCTTTTTATTTTCAGCATCCCGCTGAGATACGATTGTGGCACGGTGGGACGCTGCGTGTACCAGCGCACATCGGCCTTGGCGGACTCCAGGCTCATCTGGGTCTCCTTGGCAATAAAACGGGCTGCTTCGTCGATGCTCATCTTTTTGGTATGCAGGCCGATATCCACCAGAATGCGGCAGGCACGCCAGATTTTATCTTTCAGCTGAAAAATTTTCACTTCATCGTTGTAATAACCCTGCTCGCCCAGCATTTCTTCGCAGTAAAGGGCCCAACCCTCGTAATAGCTGGAACAATTGAAGAGTTTGCGGATAGGACTTTTCAAATTGGCCTGATAGACAAATTGCAAATGGTGTCCCGGATAGGCCTCGTGCAAGGCGGTAATTAAGAGTGACGCGTAGCAGTGCTCCTGCAAGGCCTCACTGTCTTTGGCGCTTTTGGGAGGAGTGACAAAAAAAGTTCCTGTGCGATCTTTTGAAAATAAGGGAGGATCAATATAAGCCGCGATAGGAACCGTGGCCCTTGAGAAAAGCGGTGTATCCATCACCCGTAGAGATTCATATTTGGGAATGGTGACGATTTTATTTTGCACCAGAAAGCCTTTCAGTTTTTCCACCTCGGCTTCATAAGTGCGCAACAAATCGACATAGGCAGGATGCTTTTTCTTCAGCTTGCCCACAAAAGATTTCCAGGCGACATTGCCACTCACTTTTTTCGAAAGCTCTGTAATCTCTTTTTGGGTTTCTTTTAGGGCTTTTTGACCCATTTTTTCGATATCCGCAATACTTTCAGAATAACCATGATAAAGCTTTAGCAATTCTTCAAAACTTTTTTTACCAATCGCATAATCGCCTTTGGCCTTGGCAAACTTGAGAGTAAGAAATTTTTTGAAACTTTTAATTTCTTTGGCTGCTTCCTCTCCCAACTCTTGCAACTTTGCCTTGGCAGGACTGACACGGGAGAGGTTCTTCAAGGTTTCCGCTAAAAAATTTTCCAGGCCACTGATTTCATCCAGGGCCAAATCTACCCAAACCTTGGCGGGTTCCTTTAAAAATTCTTTGGCCTGTGCAAACAAGGCAGGGATTTTGCCAATACGATCGGTAAGGGATTGAATGCGATCTCCTTCATCTAAGGGACGCATCCATAAGTACCAGAGACCGTACAAGGCCTCACTCACATACAAGCTGGGATCACGTTCAAAATAAACGAATTCAAGAAGCTCTTTGCGTTCCAGTTTGATCTTTCGTGCCAAAAGTTCTGCATCCATCGATTCGTCTAAGGACAACTCTTTATCGTTTTTAAAATCATTGAGTTCTTTTTCAAGCCCCTTCAGTTCGGCCAAATAATTCTTAAGCGCGCCTCCGCTGAAATCTCTGAAATTAGAGTTGTATTCATAAACTCCAAGAGAGGTGGCAGTGACGGGATAGTACCCTGCGTATATTTTTAAAAACCTTTCTTGATAGGCCTTTAATTGCATCAAAATAGGATTTTTCATTTTTATTCCGAGTTAGCATTTTGGATGAATATGGATTCAGCGTGAAGTCGTCCCTAGCATAAAGTATCTTCAGGGGGAAGTCTGTATCTTTTACTTCATCTCAGTTTATTCAACTGCTCTTCATTGAGGGGTTTTTGTAAAATTTCTTCAAATATAAGGGGCTTAGGCATGATATGCGCCAATCCAGCGCTCAAATAACTAGAAAGAGCCATTATTTTTGTCCTCGGGCTTTTCTGACGGAGCAATTTAAGGGCCTTTAAACCCTGACTTCCGATGGAAGACAAATCAACCAAAAAATAAGGCATGGGTTTTTTTGACAAATGCCTCACCACATTTTCCCAATTGGAAAAGGTTTTTAGTGAAAAACGATCTTTCAGAGACTGTTTCAGTATTGAAAAAGTGGCAGGATCCGAATTAAAATAACCGAAAAGAGGAAATTTTTTTTTAGGGGATGGAACCCTCTCAAGCGGTGGTTTTATCTGCAACTGCTGCTCCATCGATTCTAATTGTTGCTGTAATTTTTTAAACAAAACAGGGTCAGCAATTCCAAAAAAGTGAATGACAGGTTTTGAAACATTATTCATCCAGCTTTGAATTTTCATAGCCCCCCCTCTGTTAACTAGAGCCTAGAAAATATTGGTCCCTAATCTCAATAAAAAACTACGAGTTGTGAGAAAAAAACTCTCGAAAACGAGAAACAGGAGAATGTCGTTCATCAAAATAACCGGTGGCATACCCCAAAATAGACGTTGCAGCCAAGGCAACACCAATCCCTAAACCAATTTTTCCAGCCGAATAACTGTGTAGCTGGATCCAGTTAGAAACTCCCCAAGGCAAGGGCCTGCCGCGTTCCATCAAATCTAAAATAAATAGGACGATGGGCAAAGCGGTCGGAATCGCCATCAGCTTCCCCGTTGAACTGCTTTCGGGGGCCCCTCCGAAAAATGCATTCCAATTTAAGGCCAATTCGTACAGACCATAAGCGGCAAGTCCCGCAAGCAGAAATTGGGAAGGCCCGCGACGGATATAGGCCAGACTTGAACTTGACTGGATGGAAAAATATTCTTTTATAGGTCCGAGTCTGGGCATTCTCCAGGGGGCAGGCCAGATCTTTCTAAAATTGGAATCTGCAAAACCACCCACAAACAACGCAAAAGGCCAGGTGATTCCCCAATAGGCATGATCTTCGGCCAGGCTAGAACGGGCCAATCCCATTTGAATATTGCCACGCACGCGTTCTGCCCGATTGCTCGATTGAGGATTTTGGTGTTCGAGAATCCTAAGCTGTTCCCTCAAGACAGATCCCTCATGCATACTCCCTATATTCATGTTCAGGTAATTACTCATATACATCTGCCACATGAAAAGCGGATGGATGGCCCGTGAACCCAACATAAAAATTCCCACAAAAAGAGTGGTTCGAACGAGAAGTCGATGTGTAATCATGTTTGCGTTTAGAGCATTCCATATACCGGATAATCCCGAAACAAGCCCACTAAAGGCCAAATTTTCTTGTGGACCAAAGCTTTGTTCTCCGCTCAGGAAACGATAATTCACCGCGCCGGAGGGAGACCAAAAATAAGCCTCTCTTCTGAAGAACCCCAAATCTCTTTCGTAGGGATTTAAGTCTCGTATCTGACTGAAGCTATTGAGCCTCGCCCATCGCTCAGAAGAAGCGGGGCTAAAGCCTTGGTGAGCAATTTTTAAAGTTTCATGATGATTGAAAAGATTTCTAGGATCCGTAAAAACATTGAGTAATCTCAGGCCCTGCTCGGCACTGAGAGACCACCCCCCTCCCTGACTTCCCTGAAAAAAATAGGAATCCCTCTCGTCAAAAATCTGATTTCCGTCGTTGTCTACCACTCGAAGTTGTGTGTTTGTCTCCGGAAGGCCACCTGCCACCTGTATAGGCGCCTGGCCGCTCAAAGACCTTTGCCTACTGAACAAATAAACTTGCGTCATAAGTATCTTTCGCTATAGCCCGGCCTTATTGCATTCAGATTCCATCTATTATGTCCACCAATTTCAGAATCCGAAAGATCAAGATGACTGAAAAAAATTCAAAAATCATCTCCCTTATCTCCCTTGGTTGCCCCAAGAATTTGGTGGATGCCGAAATGATGCTGGGCTTTCTGAAGCAAGAGGGCTTTTCCTTTTCGGCCAATCCCCAAGAAGCCGATGTGGTGATTGTGAATACCTGCGGTTTTGTGGAAGATTCCAAAACCGAATCGATTAATAAAATTTTAGAGATGGCCGAGCTTAAGAAAACGGCGCGCTGCAAGGTGCTTGTGGCGACAGGTTGTCTGACTCAGCGTTATGCAAGGCAGTTGGAGGCAGAGCTGCCGGAAATAGACGCCTTTGTGGGTTTGGGGGAGTTTGATCGGATTGGGAGGATACTGAGGGAGGGGGAGGGTCATCAGGGAGAGGGGGATCGCCTGTTCATCAACCAACACCCCGAATCCAAAACCCCTTCCGATCTCAGCTCCTTCACCACCCGCCGCCAAATCTTGCCTGATCCGGATTTGCCACGGGTGCTTTCTACGCCGGGGCACTTTAGTTATGTGAAAATTTCCGAAGGTTGTTCTCACCGCTGTTCTTTTTGCATTATTCCCCACATTCGCGGGGATTTGAAAAGCAGGCGCATTGCCTCCATCGTTCGCGAAGTACAGCAGGGGCTTGGTAAAGGGGTGAGGGAATTTAATCTCATTGCCCAGGACTTAAACGAATATGGAAAAGATCTTCGGGACGGAACAAATCTCACTGGGCTGTTGAAAGAGCTTGATCAGATCAAAGGCGATTTCTGGATTCGACCGCTTTACATGTACCCGTTGGAGTTTACGGACGGCTTGGTTGCTGTCCTACGCAATTCGGGGCATCTGGTGAAATATGTCGACATGCCTTTGCAGCATATCAATGCCCGCGTCATGCGTTCCATGAAGCGAGGTTCTCCTGCCCGATATGTACGTCAAATTTTAGGAAAATTAAAAAAGGCTATACCGGAGATTGCCATCCGTACCACATTTATCGTGGGTTATCCCGGGGAGACCAAGGCGGAATTTGACGAGCTGTATCAGTTTGTGAAAGAGTACGAATTTCATCATGTGGGTGTTTTTAGATATTCTCCAGAAGAAGATACTCTGGCCGCAGCCTTGCCGGGTCAAATCGCCCCAGAAGAAAAAGATGAACGATTTCACCGCTTGATGAGTTTGCAGCAAGGGATCTCGCTCAAAAAAAATAAAAGACTGGTTGGTAAAGCCTTGCCTGCCCTGCTGGAGTGCATCAGCGAAGAAAAACCAGGCTACCTCGAGGCCCGTCTTGGTATTCAAGCCCCTGAAATTGATGGCATCACCTACGTGAAAGCTTCTCAAGGAATGAGAGTGGGGGACTTTTGCGAGGTGAAAATTGTAGAAGCGGCGGAATACGATTTGGTGGGGGAGTAACCGTAGAGGCGCCCTAAAAAAAATACTTTTCTGCTTTTCACATTTCATATCTATGGCATAATTACCCCTGTGTCCTTTTTTAACTTTTACAGTGGGGGGGGGTGGCCATGTTTTACTTCAAAAGATACATTCTTGCTCTGATCTTGTCGTTTAGCCTTGCAGCCTGTGGAGGTTCCGGTTCCAATTCGACTACGGATACAGCAGCTCCAGGAGGAGGCAATACCAATACAGGGGGAAATACGGGAGGAAATACTGGGGGAAATACTGGGGGAAATACCGGAGGGAGTGCTGCTAGCTGTACCAGTGTGAGTAGCCTTTGTACAAGTTCGGGAGACACTTCTGTTATTGCGGGTGCAACCACCGATACCACCCATTTTTCTGGTCGTACGGTTACCTTTTATGCTCCTTCCAATCGTGGCACTAGCCCGGCGCTTTTGATTTTAATGCATGGCACGGGTTCTACCGGAGCGAATGTCATTTGTGAATCTTCTGCAGATTTATTGGCGCAGGCTCAAGGCATAGTGTTGGCAGCGCCCAATGCACGAGATTCTATTGGGATGGCCAATTTTGATCACTACGATGGCGATGGACCTGGTTGGGATCTGACGGATAATACTTCTACCAATGCCGATTTGCAGCTGGTGGACTCTATCATCACTTATGCCCGCTCTACTTACAATATCGATGCAAATCGTATCCATGTGTTGGGCCATTCGAATGGAGCCTTTTTTGCGGAGCTCGTGGCCTTTACCAATTCCAATGTTGCTTCTTTTGCGGAGAATTCGGGCGGAAACATTCCCTGTGCCAACCGTGGATCTTGCACCTTTACCGGTTCGGGGACCAGTTGCTCTGCTCTGTCTACTTCCACTCCGGGTGGATCCATGACCTGGGCTCAGTGCAATGCGGCTTGTACTTCTGCCGATCAACCCGCCACGCCTCCCAGCTCTCGCAAGCCTGCGGCCTACATCGCCCATGGGGCCCAAGATGACATTGTTTCTCCTTACTATTCCTGCAGTTTGTCTACGGCGTTAACGGCAGCGGGATATACGGTTTCAGAAAACATTCGAAGTGGTAGTGGTGGCAGTCCTGAGGGGCATTCCCTTCCCTCTGCTTTTGCTTGTGATACCTGGAGTTTTCTCAATGCCCATCAAAAAGGGCAATGATCATCTCCCGATTTTTTTCAGCCCATGCAGACCACATTCCTTGTTTGCATTTGGATCCAGCGCATTAAACCAGCGCCAACGCCCTGCACGGCGGGCTTCGTTGGGTCCGATGGGGGTGGTGCATAAAATGCAGCCTAACGATTCGTAATACCAGCCTTCGTGATTCCAGTTGAGTAATGGATGAACGGGCACTTGATGTTGCGTGGCATAGTTGCGGAGTTGCTTCTCCGTCCAATCTACCAAAGGGGCCACTTTCAGAAGGGGAGGCTTGTTTTCTCCACGCGATTGAATTTCAAATTTTGCGGTGCTCGCTCGGGCTCTGGATTGATCGGCTCTTAAACCGGTAATCCATACGTCCAAGGTCTCTAGCATTTTTTCGTTGGGTTCCACTTTGCGGATGTTACAGCAGAGTTCCTGTTTTTCTTTACTGTCAAAAAAGAGATACTCCCCATGCTCACGAATCATTTCTGATAGTTTTGTGGGATCGGGGTGGACTTTTTCGATTTGAATCCCGTATTTTTTTTCGACCTCGGAAAAAAGTTCGTAGGTCTCCGGAAAAAGCCGGAGGGTATCGAGGGTGAAGATGCGAGGTTTGAGCCCAGTCTGGCAGGCCATGTCAATCAGGACCGATCCGGTGAGCTGTCCGCTGGTTCCGATGGCGGCTCGATTTCCAAAGCGGCTGAAGATCTCCTTCAGTAGATCTTTGGGATCGGAGATTTTTTCGAGGGTGGTGAGGAGTTGTGGAGTGATGTCCATTTTTTTTCAATCGATTAAATAATCCCCTTCTCCTGCAGCAAAGCCAGCACTTTTTTGGTACTTTCTTCCAGAGTTTCCTTGCCGGTGTATAAAATCAATTCAGGTTTTTCGGGGGCTTCGTAAGGGGCAGAGACTCCAGTAAATTCTTTAATCTCTCCGGCTCTAGCCTTTTTATACAGGCCTTTGGGGTCGCGGTCTTCACATTCTTCCACACTGGCTGCGCAATAAATTTCAAAAAATTGTCCGGCAGGCACCAGTTTTCGGGCCAGGTCTCGGTCGGCCTGATAAGGGGAAATGAAGGCGGTAAGGGTAATGACATTGGCCTCGGAAAAAAGCTTGGCCACTTCGCCAATTCGACGGATGTTTTCCTTGCGGTCTTCGGGAGAAAATCCCAAATTTGAGTTTAATCCCTGACGAATATTGTCTCCATCCAGCACATAGGCATTTTTACTGTTTTCGACCAGGGCCAGCTCCACTTCGCGAGCGACAGTGGATTTTCCAGAGGCGGAAAGGCCCGTCAACCAAAGGACAGCGCCTTTCTGTCCAAGTTTTTCAATTCGTTGACCACTGCTGAGTTTGCCTGGGTGCCAGGTGAGATTTTTTGCTTTGGGTTCTGAAAACGAAGACATCGAAAACTCCTTAATGTTAAAGATGAGCGAATAAGTATAGCGCCTATAACAGTTTTTTAAGAATGATCAAGGGTGCTTAAAAAAATGGGTGCAAAATTATCGATTTTATGGCGATAAATGGGCCATGCAGCGCCAAGAACCTCTCAATCTGATTAAAAACAGGTTTCTCGAGGCGGGTTACAACCTGTCGGATCGAGAGATTGTGTTGCGTTTTTTGTCCCAGGTGCAGAAGAAGTCCGGTCCCAGCGAGGGAGATTTGGTGCAACAAATAAAATCCAAAGTAGATGTCATCCAGAATTTTTCTCAGCGTCTCTCCAAGGCCTTGTCTCACAGGGCTTAAGAACTCATCTTTACCATCCATAAATCCTTAAAACTCAAAAGTGCCCTCTTGACAAGTGCTTCGCGCATCGAATACACGTGAAAGACTTGAGCGTCTTATCCAGAGCAGGTGAGGGAAATGGCCCGATGATCCTGCAGCAACCCGGAATTTGAAAATTCGACGGGTGCTAATTCCATCCCGAAGAATCGGGGTAGATAAGGAGAGAGCGGTATAAAACCTCTTCTTGAATGATTCTGGAACAGATCACCCAAGAAGGGGTTTTTTTTCGTGAAAATGGGGGAATGAATTAATTTTCCCTTCTCTTGAAGCTAAGAAGGGGGTTAGGAGGGTTTATGGTCACTTTGAATCCAATTGCCATAACGCCCCCTGACCCCCTCTTAGCCTAAGAGGGGGAGTATGAACTGAAGGTGTTTAATAATGTCCTACGTCAAAGGCCTAAAATGTCGCGAATGCGGCCAGCTTTATCCCGTCACTCCCACGCATGTGTGTGAATACTGTTTTGGTCCGCTCGAAGTGGACTACAACTACGAGGAAATCAAAAAAGATATCTCTCGCAAAAAAATTGAAAGTCGCGCCAAAAACATGTGGCGTTATCGCGAGCTGCTTCCGATTGATGGCGAGCCCACGGTGGGTCGTGATGTCGGTTTTACACCTCTCGTAAAAGCCGATCGCCTGGCTAAGATATTGGGTGTGAAAGAACTTTATATAAAAAATGACGCGGTTTCTTATCCTACGCTTTCTTTCAAAGATCGCGTCGTTTCGGTGGCTTTGTCCAAGGCCAAGGAATTTGGATTTGAAACCGTTGCCTGCGCTTCCACGGGGAATCTCGCCAATTCGGTCGCCGCCAATGCCGCCGGGGCAGGGCTTAAAAGCTACGTGTTTATTCCCCACGATCTGGAAGCTGGCAAGATTTTGGGAACCCTGGTGTTTGGCGGAAATGTGGTCGGTATCCGCGGCACCTACGATGAAGTGAATCGTCTGTGCAGCGAGATTGCCGCGAAATACAAATGGGCCTTTGTGAATATTAATATCCGTCCTTTTTATGCCGAAGGTTCCAAGAGTTTGTTTTACGAAACCATGGAACAATTGGGTTGGAAGGCCCCCCAAAATGTGGTGGTGCCGATGGCCTCGGGTTCTCTGCTCACCAAAATCCACAAGGCCATGAAAGAGTTTCATAAGATGGGCTTGATTGAAGCGCCAAACTGTAAGGTGTTTGGGGGGCAGGCCACGGGTTGTTCACCCATTTCGACCGCACTCAAAAATGATTGGGAATTGTTCAAACCCGTGAAACCCAACACCATTGCGAAGTCTCTGGCCATTGGTAACCCTGCCGATGGGTTTTACGCCATGGGTTCAATGAAAGAAACGGGGGGCTGGGCCGAAGATGTGAGTGATCCCGAAATTGTGGAAGCCATCAAACTGCTAGCAGAAACCACTGGGATTTTTACTGAGACTGCGGGCGGTGTTACCCTGGGGGCCGCCAAGAAATTGATTGAGCAAGGCAAAATTCCCAAAGACGAATCGGTAGTGGTGTGTGTGACTGGAAATGGTTTGAAGACCCAGGAAGCGGTGGCCGATTTTGTAGGTGCCCCTACCGTGATTAATGCCAAGCTGGCCGATTTTGATGCAGTGGTGGGACAGATGAAGAAATAAACGGAGTTGACCCTTCGAGAGCCTCAGGGTGTCCCACGTGGGGACATGGTGAGCCTGTCGAACCATCAAATATTTATGTCCAACAATATTAAGAAAAAAATCTATCTTACTTTCCCGAAAGCAAAAACCACTGAGGCCGTCATCTGCGACATGTACGATAAATATAAAGTTCGCTTCAATGTTCGCACGGCATCCGTCACGCAAGAAATTGGTTTGATTGGTCTGGAATTAGAAGGGACAGCTGAAAGAATTGAAGAAGCGATTAAATATTTTGAATCGCGTGGAGTAGGTGTTGAGCCTGTAGATATGGATGTGATGGCGGGATAGTGCTTCATTGCATAAAGAGAATTTCTGCAACGAAGTTTAAAATATTATGAACAAAGTTGGTATGTTAGACTTAATCGGCAACACCCCCCTCTACCGTGTACGATTCTTTGAAAAAGAACTTCCCAAAGTGGAAATTTACGCGAAGCTGGAGTTTTATAATCCCGGAGGTTCCATCAAAGACAGGCCTGCGGCGCGTATGGTGATGGAAGGAATAAAATCTGGCCAACTCAGACCAGGGAAAATCATTATGGATCCCACCAGTGGAAACACCGGGATTGCCTTGGCGATGATTGGTGCAGCCTTGGGTTATCCGGTGGAGTTGGTGGTTCCTGGAAATGTAAGCCCGCGGCGAAAAGCCGTGGCCCTCAGTTACGGGGCCAAGCTGACTTTTTCGTCAGAGATGGAAGGCTCGGATGGGGCCATTCGCCTGGCGCAGAAATTAAAAAAAGAAAATCCGGATAAATATTTTTGTCCCGATCAATACAACAACCCCTTTAATCCTCAGGCGCATTACGATACGACAGGGCTAGAAATCTGGAATCAAACGCAAGGTCGTGTCACTCATTTTGTGGCAGGGATAGGAACCAGTGGCACCTTGATGGGAACGGGTCGTCGGCTCAAGGCCTACAATCCAAAGATTCAAGTGATTGCGGTAGAACCCGAAGATGCACTCCATGGCTTGGAAGGTTTGAAGCATATGCCTACTTCGATTGTGCCGGGAATATACAAAGAAGCAGAGCACGACCAAAAACTGTCCATCGCCACTGAACCTGCTTGGGACTTATGCGAAGCGCTGGCGAAAAAAGAAGGGATGCTGGTGGGACACTCGGCAGGAGCCAATTTGCTGGGGGCCTATCAGATTGCAAAACAAATAAAAGAAGGAGTGATTGTGACGATTTTTTGTGATTCAGGGGAGAGGTATTTGTAATGACCTTTCCTCCCCTTAAGCTAAGGGGAGGTAGGAGGGGTTATGGTTCAATCGCATTCAATTGGTCATAACGCCCCCTAACCCCCTCTTAGCTTAAGAGGGGGAAGTAAAGAAGCTATCTATATCTATGCCCTTTATTTCCGAATACGTTTTAAAACAAATCTGTCTTCAAACCGAAAAGGCCTATCCCAGTGAGGCCTGCGGGATTCTCATTGGCCCTAAAGAACATCACAATGCCATTGGGCTTTTTCCCATTAAAAATATTCAGGATGAACTGCATGCCCAGGATCCTGAAAAGTATTCGCGCACCAGCAAAAATGCTTACTACATGGATCCTAAGGATGTGAGCATTGTCGAAAGAGAAGCTGCGGACAAAGACTTTGAGTTTAAAGTCATCTACCATTCGCACCCTGATCATGAGGTATATTTTTCTGAAGAAGACAAATTGATGGCAGGTCCTTGGGGCGAACCTAATAATCCCAATTTACATTGGGTGGTAGTTTCCGTCCGCGAAGGCAAGGCGGTCGCGGCTAGCTTGTTTAGTTGGGAGGATGAGAAGAAGGATTATAGCGAGAAAAAATTTCGTTTACGCACTCTTTAAGAAGGAGAAAACCATGTCAGTCAAAGTACGCATCCCCACTCCCCTACAAAAGCTCACCCAAAACCAGGGTGAAGTTCAAATACAGGCAGGCACCGTCAAAGAAGCCCTCCAAAACCTGGAGAAAGCCTATCCCGGAATTTATAATCGTCTCTGCGACGAAAAAGGAAGTCTCCGTCGCTTCGTCAATTTTTATGTGAATGAAGAAGACATCCGCTTTCTGCAAAGTGATGCTACTCCTCTTAAAGCGGGCGATGAGTTGTCAATTGTGCCTGCCATTGCGGGTGGAAAGTGAATTGGCAGTCTTTTTCTGAAGTAAAAGAGTTTCTCAAAAAGCAGATTCTCAATTTCTTTAAAGAGAAAGATGCCGATATTTTTTTGTTTGGTTCACGGGCTCATGCCGACTCGGTAAAAAAATTCTCCGATTATGATATTGGATTTTTTACTGAGGAAATTTTGTCCAATTTGGAAATTTCAAATTTGCGTGAACAATTAGAGGCCTTTCCCATCGCCCAAAAAATTGATTTGGTCGATTTTTCAAAAGTGGATGAGAATTTTAAAGCCTATGCTCTTAAGGAAGTACAGATATGGAAGAAAAAGAAGAACAATTCGCTCTTCGATTAAGTCAGTTGAAGCAAGCTTTATGCACTTTAGAGGAAGCCTTAGCTCAACCTTACTCTTCTTTTGTTCGTGATTCAGTGATCAAACGTTTTGAGTATTGTTTAGAATTGACTTGGAAGATTTTAAAGCGTGCCTTGGAGTTGGAAGCAGTCTTGTCTCCTAGCCCTAAACAAGTGTTTAGAGATTCCGTTCAAGTGGGTTGGATTGATGAAACCGAATTAGAGCAATGGTTTGAGTATCTTTCTTATCGAAATAATACAGCGCACACCTATAATGTGATGGTGGCGGATGAGGTGTATGAGACGGCGAAAAAATTTGTCCATTCATTAAGTATTCTGATTCAAAAAATAGAACCCTAACCCATGCTCAACATCGGCCTCCTCAAACTTGATCTCTTTGCCCAAGGCATACAACCTTTGCCCGGTTGGGATGACGATATTATTCTCATCCTTCCTGAAAATACCTGGGTGACGGTTTCACAAAAAGAAAAATCTTCTTATCAGGTTGTCGAAACAAATAATGAGTTTGAGCTGAAATTTCGAGATCAATCCCTCAAAGTCAAATTATTGATGCGTCCTCCCGTCTTTGATGAGCGCGTCCAGTCGGGGCATCTCATCCATGACATCCTTCACTCCCACGGGGCCTTTCTGGTAGCGGCTCCGCGGGGGCCTTGCCGTTTTGCAAAATCCGGTTTTGATTGTAAATATTGCGGCAGCAAGGCGGTTCCGGAAGGAACGCCTTACACGGATGAGGATTTCCTGGAAGCTCTGGAAAAGGTGATGGAGCATGCCACTGCCGAGATGATTCATATTTCTTCCGGTTTTTCCACTTCCGAAGATGGGGGAATGAAGACGCTGGAACCCCTTATTAAAAAAATTCGTGAACGCTTCAATTTGCTGATTTCAGCAGACGTTATGCCGCCGGCTAAAAATTCCTGGATAGACCGTACTTATGCGGCGGGTACCGATATGGTGTATTACGACCTGGACGTGTTTGATCCCGAACTCTTTGCCAAAACCTACCCCGAAAAAGAAAAAAGAATTCGTCAAAAAAGATACCTTGAGGCCCTGGAATATGCGGTGAAGGTGTTTCCCGGTGGTGCAGTGACCTCGCATTTGGTAATCGGCCTGGAACCCTATGCCTCTACCCAAAAAGGCATAGACGTGCTTACCGATTTGGGTGTGCTCCCCTTACTTACTTATTTTCCCCCTCAAGAGAACAGCGAACTTGCTGCGCGTTGGAATTTGGAGCTCAAAGAAATTGTTTCTCTCTATGCCTACCTCTACGAAAAAGTAAGTGCCAAAAAACTCTCTACCAACTGGATCCGTCAAATTGATGTGGTACTTACCCCTCTGGAAGGTCGCCATTTTGTGGGCGGAAAGTCCCGCCTGCAAGTTGCCATGAAGAATTTTTACCATACCGCCTTGGGACGAACGGCTGCTTTGGGGATTTCGAATTTGAGGAGGAAGTTGAAGGGATAGGAAGGTATACACTGGAAATCCTCCAAGCGCTTGACTCCTCCTCGTAAAAAATGCTTTAGACTCTTCGCGTCAATTTTCAAACCTCGATTTATGGAGTTTTTATGCCAGCGATAGCCCCACACGGTGGAAAATTAATTTCTCGTATCCTGACTGGAAGCGAAAGAGAAAAAGCCCTCACTCAAGTTTCTGCACTTCCCAAAATCGTCCTCAATTCCCGCGAAAGGAGTGATCTGGATATGATTGCCTGTGGGGCGCTTTCTCCTCTGGAAGGCTTCATGGGCCAAAAGGAATATGAGAATGTCGTGGAAAAGATGCGGCTCTTGAATGGTTTGGCGTGGACCATTCCTATTACCCTGGCGGTGAAAAAAGAAGATTCGGCAAAATATGAGATTGGGAAGGATATTGCGTTGTTTTCACCCTCACCCCAACCCTCTCCCCTCAAGGGAGAGGGGGCTTTTTCGGCAGAGGGAGAAATTCTTGCTATTCTTCATCTCCAAGAAAAATTTGAACCCAATAAAAAAAACGAGGCCTTAAAGGTTTATAAAACTGAAGAGGGCGCCCATCCGGGTGTTGCCGCGGTTTATGCTCAAGGCGAAGTGTATTTGGCGGGGAAAGTCTCTGTTCTCAACCGAGTTCAATACGATCATTTTTTACAATACCGTTTGGATCCCGCACAACTTCGCGCTTTATTTGCAGAAAAGAAATGGAAGCGCGTGGTGGGTTTTCAAACGCGTAATCCCATCCATCGCGCCCACGAATATCTCACCAAATGTGCCTTGGAGATTGTGGATGGACTCCTCATCCATCCTCTCGTGGGGGACACCAAGAGCGACGACATTCCGGCCGAGGTGCGGATGAAATGCTACGAAAAACTCATTGAAAATTATTATCCTGCCAACCGTACTCAACTTGCCGTTAATCCCGCAGCGATGCGCTATGCGGGGCCTCGCGAGGCAATCTTCCATGCCTTAATCCGTCAAAATTATGGCTGCTCGCATTTCATCGTCGGTCGCGATCATGCCGGTGTGGGAAATTACTACGGCACTTTTGACGCGCATTTCATTTTTGAGAATTTTAACAAAGAAGAATTGGCAATTACTCCCCTGTTTTTTGACCATACTTTCTACTGCAAGAAATGCGAAGGCATGGCCTCGACCAAGACTTGTCCTCATGACAAAGAAAATCATGTGGCGCTTTCGGGAACCAAGGTGCGAGAGCTACTCTCCAAAGGGGAATTGCCACCGCCTGAGTTTTCACGGCCTGAAGTGGCGAGGATTTTGATTGAGTCGATGAGGAAATAGGTGTTAGCTTTTGCGACACATGAAAAAAATATTTTTTCTCATCCTCTTTTTATTTCCTCTTTCTCTTTTTGCCCAAGCCCCCAGCTTTGAAGACCTTCTGCGTTCTCCCTACATTGTTTCTGCCCAAGTGGAGGCTGTGACGGCTCATGAAAAAAATCCTCAGGGAAATGTAGTCCAATTGAAAACCCTGCAATTTTTTCGTGGAAATATTGCAGGCGGAAAGATTCTTCTCTTTGAAGAAACGCTTTTTCCCCAATCGGTTTCGGTGTTTTCGCCCAACACGCCCATCCTGATTTTTTTGAAGGATCTCCCCAAATATTCGGCCTATCAAACCCTCATTCAAAAGGGCGTTGTTTATAGCCCTGCCTTTAAACAGGGATCTGTCTTGCTTCAGAGCGCTGATCAACAGGCTTATCAGGAGTTCCTCAAATCTTATTTGCCTTATCTCGATCAAGATTCATCCGAGGCAAAAAATAAGAAAAAAGAAATTTTACTTTCGACCTTGCTTCAAACTGCTTCCGCAAGGCTTCAGGAAGATCTGGCGCGTTTTTTTGAACGTTCGCCTGGCTTTGATTTGAACTCAGAAGAGATGGAAAAACTCTCCCTCCTGGTTTTAAAACAGGGTTTTTCAGAGGGGGCCAAGTTGAGCTTGGTCAAATATTTTACGGCCCATCCCTCGGCTACACAGTTTCAGATTTTAAAAAAGTTTGTCTGCGTGAGCCCGGATGCCGTGTGTCTGCAAAGCGCGGAGCGTTTGGAAGCTGCGCAACAAGGGCTCAGTTATACCGAATATTCAAAGTTGCTTTCACAGCTTAGCCCCAATTTACAAGCAGCTCTGCTCTCCATTTTAGCTCGGCATAGACGTCTGGATACCCTTCCTCTTTTTGAAACGCGCTTGAATAGCTGGTCGGACGACAAAGAGACCGCTTCGATTTTGGAGGCCTTGGGGGATTTGGGGGGAGCAAAGGCCGAAGAACTTTGTTTAAAATACAGCCAGGACAAACGCTATTATGTGCGGATGTATTCCTTCTCTTGCCTGGGGCAACTCAAGAGTGAAAAGGCCATTCCCCTGATGGAACGAGTGCTGAACCAGCATGATCCTGCCATGGTGAGTGTGATTGCCGGGGCCTTGGAAAATATTGGAACCCCTCTCGCCCGTGACACCCTAGCTAAATATTACGAAAAAGGCCATCACGGAGGATGGGAGCCTGCAGAGCCGAAACATTTTTTTCCGAGTGGAAAGTGACAAAAGCGAGTTGGGGCGTTACTGGTCTCTCAACTTCTGCATCGCTCGAAGGACTCGGGTATGAAATTGGGTGACTTTTTTTCGAGTTACTTTTCCTGAAGGAGGAAAGAGGGCTTTTCCAATCCGATGAGTGATGGGTGTGGGAAGGGGCAATAATCCCAATCCAAAAAAGAGAGGGATGGAAAATCGTGTCTTTTCCAAAATCTTGATCCGCATCCTCAAAAGAAAATTGGAATTCCAATAGACCCGATCAATTCCCCGGGCATAGCTGGGAATGACGGGCACCCCAAGCTCACAGGCAAGTTTGGCAAATCCGAAATGCCGCTCCCAGGGAATTCTTTTCATCCCGGGCTGGGTGACCAAAGATTCGTAAATTCCGCCTGGAGCAAGGGTTACCAGATGGCCTTCCTTCAAGAGCCTCCTGGCATTTTCGGGGCTTGCAGGAAGAGCGCCCCCCGCCATGAAAAGCTCTCGAAGACAAGGGATCTCAAAAATGAAATCCGCTCCCAGGCTGCGCTGGGCAATATGGGCGTCCCGATACAATCGCCGGGCCAGTAAAAAACCATGGTAGGGAATGATTCCATGATTCATGACGAGCAGGGCCGCTTTATTTTTAGAGATATTTTGAAGCCCCTTCACCTCATAACTGAAATAGCCGTCCAGCAAATCAAAGACCGGGGCCAAAAGTTGATAGAAAGAGGAAATACTTTTTTTTGTTATTTTTTTTGGATTCATATTCGTTGCCTTGAAATTGGCCTAAAAAAATAATCTGAGCAATATGATGCGGATCATAGATCCTGTTTGAGGTTATGTTAGTCACTCGCGCGACCGCAGTTACAGGGTCTCTCAGCTGCAACGCTGAAAAATAAAAAAGGGATGTCCATGTTGAGTCGTCATCGAAAACTCTTTCGGGTGCTGCTTGTTTCAGTTCTTATTTTTAGTCCGCTGTCGAAAAGCTGGGGGGCTAAGTCGGTGAATAAAAAGTCAGCTCCTCCTGCTCCGGCATCACAGGTCCCAGAATCAAAGCCCGCAGAATCACAGCCCTCAGGACCAAAACTCTCGGAATTACAGCTCTCAGAATTGGCTCTCACAGAGCTGAAGATTTCGGACCTCGACGAGGTAGTTAAGAGGACTCCCTCGATAGAGATGTATCCTTGTTCCGAGTGTCATTCTGCTCCTACAGACTTCAACACGGAAAAAAGGCAGCTGACGAAGGAGCATCTCAACATCACATCCATTCATCCGAAACAAAGGGTACGGGAAGATCCAAATTACTGGTGTCATAATTGCCATAACCCAGGGCAATACAATCAGCTCAGGCTTTACTCGGGTGAATTGGTTAGCTTCAACGAATCCTACAGAATATGCGGACAATGTCACGGCATTCAGCTGGATGACTGGAAGGCTCACATGCATGGTCACCGCACAGGGCTGTGGAATGGGGCAGGCAAGATTGATCTTTGTACCCAGTGTCATAACCCCCATGGTCCCTACAACGTTGAAGCGATGAAGCCTCTGCCTCCACCTCCGAAACCTGCCTGGATGCTCCATGATCAGAAACAAAAAGAAGGAGAAGTTCGATGAGTGCTCCGATGGATTCCGAACGATCAAAACTCCGTGCCTGGATGGGGCGTTTTTTTAAGAATTTCTCAAGCGCTGAGAAAAGTTCTGAAAACGCAAATCCGAAGAGAGCGACGAAGAGAATTCAGGCTTTGACAGATCGGTTTTTTGGAAAAATGTTTTCCCGACGATCCTTTATCCAGGGAGCTGGCGCAGCAGCTGGAGCGGCAGTTTTGGCAGGCTCAAAACCGGCCGAGGCCTTTACCTTCGCAGAGTTTTTTCAGAAGCATTACAAAGAGCTGACCCCGAAGGACAAGGAAGCAATTTTTAAACGGATCGAGCATGAAACGAAGGCTGCCTATGGGGTGGATGTGACCATCACGGATCCTCCTCCGATTCCAGAGGTTGAATTTGCGTATTTTCTAAGTCTGACCCGATGCAATGGAAATCGAAAATGTGTCGAGGCCTGTGTAAAGGAGAACAATCAGTCACGGGATCCAGCGATCCAGTACATCACGGTTTTAGAAATGGAGGCGGGTAGTTTTGATTTGGTAGAAGGAGACCGTTACTACAACCCTCCCGAGGTTCCCCGGAAAGATAAGTTTTATCTCCCTGTTCAATGTCAGCATTGTCGTAATCCACCTTGCGTAAGGGCCTGTCCGGTGGAGGCTACCTGGAAGGAAGCAGATGGAATCGTGGTGGTTGACTACAATTGGTGCATTGGTTGTCGTTACTGTATGGCAGCTTGTCCTTACGAAGCCCGCCACTTCAACTTCACCAAGCCGAGTATTCCTGCCGATCAAATTAATCCGAATCAATCCTATTTGAGTAATCGTATCCGGATGAAGGGCGTGGTGGAGAAATGTACTTTCTGCTTGCATAGAACGCGTAATGGAAAATACCCGGCCTGTCTTGAGGCCTGCCCAACCGGGGCGCGGAAGTTTGGAAATTTGCGTGATCCGAACAGTGAAGTGTCTCAGATTTTGAAGCATAAGCGAGTTTATGTTTTGAAGGAAGAACTGAATACAAGGCCCCAATTCTATTACTTTTTTGATTGAGGAGAAAGAGAACTATGCGGAACTATTTAAATTATTGGTTATCGATGTTCCGGTTTGCCATTAAGGGGGGAAAGCTCTATTACCTCTGGGTGGGTTTTCTTGTGGCTTTGATTGGGTGGGGAGGGCTGCTTTACTACCATCAATTGGTTGAGGGGCTGATCGTCACTCATATGTCGGATCAAGTCAGCTGGGGCTTGGGGATTGCCAATTTTGTCTATTTTGTGGGCGTGGCGGCCTCGGCGGTCATTTTGGTTTTTCCTGCCTATATTAATCGTAATCAAGATATTAAAGAGGTGGTCCTTCTTGCGCAACAGCTTGCATTTACAGCCATTGTCATGTGTCTTCTTTTCATTATCACCGATATTGGACGTCCCGAGCGTTTCTTGCACATGATCCCATTCATGGGAGGGCATTTAAATCTTCCCAGCTCTATTTTAGCTTGGGATGTGGTGGTCATTAACATTTATTTTGTCCTGAACCTGTATGTCCCCGCCTACCTTCTGTATATGAGATACATGGGTCGGCAGACAAAATGGTACTTATACTATCCCCTTATTTTTGTTTTGATGTTCTTTGCGATTGGCATCCAGGTTTCTGAGGCCTTTCTCCTTTCCGGTTTAGGATCACGTTATTTTTGGAATACAGCCATCCTGGCCCCCCGTTTTATAATCAGCGCCTTTTCAGTGGGCCCTGCAATTTTTTATTTAGTTTTTCTTGCCGTCAATTACCACACGAAGCTAGCGGTGAAGAGCACGGTCTTTGATTATTTGAAAAGTGTGATGCGAGTGACCCTGCCCATTAATCTTTTTCTCCTCTTGTGTGAAATTTTTAAGGAGCTCTATCCTGGAACTCTGCATGCAGCCTCGGCCCAATATCTCTATTTTGGTTTAAAAGGGCATCACCTGTTGATCTGGTTTATCTGGCCGGCAACGATCATGAATGTTATTGCTGCGTTGCTGGTGAGTTTTAAGCAGTTCCGAAACAATCAAGTTCTTTTCCTGATTGCTTGTCATCTGTGTATTTTAGGCCTGTGGATAGAGAAGGGGATGGGCCTTGTGATTCCCGGATTTATTCCCACGCCTTTGGGTGAGATTTCCGAGTATTATCCAAATTTAGACGAAGTCGTTTTGTGCTTAGGTATTGCCGCGATAGGGGCTTTGATGTTTACTGTGATTGCAAAAGTAACTACTGGGGTCCTAACAGGAGAACTTCGTTATGAGAAGAAGTCATCACTAAAAGAGAGGGATTGATGTCTTCTGCAAAGCCGAATGCCATCGAGATGCTGGAGGCTGGAAAGCGCTATGGCCGGAGTTGGGTTTTAAGTCGCCTCAATGTGAGCATTCCTCAAGGTGAGACCGTTGCCCTTTTTGGTAAAAACGGGTCCGGTAAATCCACTTTTATCAAACTCATTGCGACCTTGCTCTCGCATTCGACAGGGAGCATCAAGGTGTTGGGTCTGGATGCGCAGGAGGACCGTGCTCAGATCCGACCTCGAATTCGTTTTTTGGGTCACGAAAAACAACTCTACGATATCCTGACCGTTCGCGAAAATTTAAGACTGGTGGCCACCCTTTTGGGAATTCCTTCCTCTACAGTGGATATGGAAATTCAAAAGTTGTTGGAAAAATTGAAAATTCAGCCTTACGAACACCGTCGTATCAGCCAATTGTCCGAAGGAAATAAAAAACGCGTGGTGCTCGCAAGACTCCTGCTGCAACAATCTAAAACCGATCTCTACCTTTTGGATGAGCCCCACCCCACCCTGGACGATGAAGGCCGACAAATCTTGGATGGCCTGATTCAGGATTGGCAAAAGCAGGGGAAGACCATTCTCCTCTCGAGCCATGACCCTCGTCATGCGAAGCAGCATGCACATCGATTGTTGGTGATTTCAGACGGAACAATCAGCTATGACGGGGTGCCTGTATGAGCCTTTTTTTACAACAGGTAGGCGCCATTTTTCGAAAAGACTTAAAGACCGAACTTCGACAGGGGCACAACCTGCTTTCTATTATTCTCTTTGGTGTCTTGTTGCTGCTTTTATTCAGTTTCGCCTTAAGCGTCGATCCAGACCTCATGCGCCGAATGGCCCCGGGGCTTTTCTGGCTTTCGATTTTCTTTACCTCCATTTTGTCGCTTTCGCACTCGTTTCGCCAGGAAACCGAAGAGGGGCAGTGGGAAGGTCTGCTTCTTTTGGGAACAGACCCTCGTGCCCTATACATGGGGAAATTTCTCACGAATCTCAGCTATACTCTTTGTCTCCAGCTCGTGATGCTTCCCTTGATGGCTGTTTTGTTTGATCAAAACCTTTCATTTTCGCTGGGCCTTTGCCTCTTCTTGGGCAGTGTGGGAATTGCAAGTATCGGCACACTTTACGCGGGGCTTACCGCGAGTTTTCGGGAGGCACAGATGCTTTTGCCATTGCTGCTTTTTCCCATGCTGGTTCCGGTTCTTTTGTGCGCCGTGAATGCGACGAGTTTATCTTTAGCCCATGATCTCTTTGGGCAACAGCGTGCCTGGCTTAAACTTTTGATTTTATTTGACACCATATTTTTTCTGGGATCTACACTTTTCGCCGAAACCTTATTTGATCGAGTTTAGCAACAAGGGACTGCAATTGCCCCAGCTTTTCGTTGGGAGCCATTCCCCCGTCAGTCAACGTAGCTTGGGCTACGTCTCCTTTCGGGTGAATGGACTTCCGCCTCAATCTGGAACAATTTCAGTCCCTTGCCCTGGGAAAAATGCATTTGAACCTGTTTTTCTAGGTTTAGGGAGTCTTCGCATGAACATCCTTATTGCCCTTTTTGTGGTCGCCTTCCTGGGTTTTGCTGAGTATCGGGGATTGTTTATCGCTCCGGCGGATGGGATGATGGGCGACGTCTATCGTATTCTTTTCGTCCATGTCCCTGCAGCCTGGATGGCCTTATTATTTTTTACCCTTAGCTTCGTAGGATCAGTGGCTTATCTGATCCGCAAAAAAGAAAAATGGGACCGTTTTGCTTATTGCGCGGCCGAAATCGGTTTGCTTATGAATGGCCTGGCCCTGCTTCTGGGTTCCCTTTGGGGGAGACCGACCTGGGGAGTTTGGTGGACCTGGGACCCACGACTGACGACCACGGCATTACTTTTTGTGATGTACTCGGGCTATCTGGTTTTAAGACAACTCATTTCAGATCCAGAACGCCGGGCCAAGGTGGCGGCCAGTGTGGGTTTCCTCATTTTTCTCAATGTCCCCCTAGTTTACCTGTCGGTGAAATGGTGGCGTTCGCTTCATCAGGTTCAATCCAGTCCAAACACGATGGCCCCTTCTATGGTAGTTTCTCTCCGGCTCTCTGCCTTTGCATTTTTGGCCATGTGTTTAGCCCTCTTGTTTTTCCGTCTGAGACTCGCTAAGAGAGAGGCGCTTTTAGAGGAGAGGCTTGCGCTACCTCCCGAAAGAAAGAAGGAGCTTCTATGATTCAAGGTGGTTGGGAATACATTCGAGCGGCCTATGCGGCGCCCTGGGTTGCTTTCGGTCTTTACGGCTTAACTCTCTGGATACGCTGGAGAGCTGTGAAGAAGAACGAGGCGACGTCCCTATGAAATTTTCACGACGACAGATTTTTAGTCTTCTGGCGGTGGCCATCATCGCAGGGGCCATTGCCTATATCATGTGGGGAGGGCTGGAGCAAAATATGGTTTATTTTGTGACGCCTACCGAAGTTCTGGCTAAGGGGCAGGCAGCCGTTGGAAACCCTGTGCGCCTGGGAGGAGTGGTGCTGGAGGGTTCGGTAAAACAGGAAGGCAATATCCTCAATTTTTCGGTAAAAGATGATAAAAATTCAGTACGGGTGACCAGCAGCAAGACCCCGCCGCAAATGTTTCATGAAGGCATGGGGGTGGTGGTGGAGGGTTCCATGCAGGCGGATGGGCACTTCAATGCAGAACGTCTGATGGTCAAACACGGCAATGAGTATCGTCCTCCCAAAGAAGGAATGATTCCCCAGGAGATCTATCGCTCACTTAAAAAAGAGAAAGGTCTTGAGGGAAATACAAAATGAACTACATTGTCTACATTGGAAATATTTCCATTGCCCTGGCGATTGGTTTCTGCGTTTTCGGCATGCTGCTCTATTTTTTGGGACGCAAACTGGAAAATGACACGGCCTTGGCTTACGCCCGGGCGTCGGTTTACGCCAATTTTGTTCTCATGACCCTTGCCAATCTGGCGATGGTGCATGCCTTGCTCAACGACGATTTCAGCGTCAGCTACGTTGCGCAGGTCGGAAGTCTGGAGACCCCGCGTTGGATTAGCGCCATTTCTCTCTGGAGTTCGCTGGCAGGTTCCATTCTCTTTTGGGGATGGATCTTGTCGGCGTATTCGGCGGTTTGCATCTACTTTTATCGTGAGCGCGAGCAAAAAATAATGTGTTGGGTTGGCATCACGCTGCTTTTTGTGGAGCTCTTCTTTTTTGTTTTGCTGGCCCTTCCTTCCAATCCTTTTATTGCTGTTTCCCCGGTTCCACAAAATGGACCTGGCCCCAATCCCTTGCTGCAAAATCACTGGTTGATGTCCATCCATCCGCCTTTCCTTTATATGGGGTATATCGGCTTTACCATTCCCTTCGCCTTTGCCATTGCGGCGATGATCGAGCAAGACCTACCGGGTCAGTGGATAGAAATGACTCGTCGCTGGGCCTTGTTTGCCTGGTCTTTTCTCTCGATGGCCATTGTTTTGGGGGGCTGGTGGTCCTACGCTGTGTTGGGTTGGGGAGGTTACTGGGCCTGGGATCCCGTAGAAAATGCGAGTTTTATGCCCTGGCTTGCAGGAACGGCGCTGGTGCACTCGATGATTGTGCAGGAAAAACGAAAGATGTTGCCGGTCTGGAATCTTATTCTTGCGGTGCTCACCTTTCTTCTCACCCTGCTTGGAACCTTTCTTACCCGAAGTGGAGTCTTGGACAGTGTCCATTCTTTTACCGAATCGCATGTAGGTCCCTACTTTTTAATTTTCATGACAGTTATCCTGGCGACCTCGTTGTCTCTCCTTTTGTGGCAGGCACCGAAATTTCGTAATCCCGGACGCGTGGAAAATATCTTCAGTCTCGAAGTGCTTTTTCTCTTCAACAATCTACTTTTTGTCAGCTTCTGCTTTGTTGTGTTTTTAGGAACCATCTACCCGCTGGTGGTGGAAGCCGTTCAAGGCAAAAGAATCTCGATTGGTCAGCCTTATTTTAATCAAATGACGATTCCCATTGTGGGGATGATGCTCCTGCTGATGGGGATAGGGCTCATTACGCCGTGGAGAAAAACAGAGGCCAAGGCCTTTGTAAAGGCCGCCCAATGGCCGGCCCTCCTAGCTCTGCTTCCGCTGGCTCTTTGCTTCGTGTGGGGGAAAACTCATCCCCTTGTCGTTGGAATGATCACGCTGGCGAGTTTTGCATTTTTTGTGATGTGTATTGAAATGATTCAGACGGCCAGGCTGCGGGCCCAGAACAGAAAAAGTTCTTGCCTTGCAGAATTCTTCAGGCTTTTTCCCGATAACCCGCGCCGTTATGGCGGCTTTGTTGCACACTTTGGGGCCTTGATGATTATTGTGGCGGTGGCGATTTCCAGCAGCTACGCGCAAGACCGAATGATTATTCTCGAGAAGGGACAGTCGGCGAGCATTGGGGATTATAGCCTGACCTTCCGAGAGATTTTCGGCGAAGACACCCCTAGGCGTTATGAAGTAAAGGCCGATGTGGACGTTACGAGCAAAGGCAAGTCCTTGGGCTCGCTTTTTCCTCAGTCGAACTACTATTCGGGTAGAGATGAGCCCATTGGTAGCCCCGCTGTGCGTTCTACTGGGGTGGAAGATCTCTATCTTACTCTTTTGAGTTTCGAAAAAAATGGCTCCAAGATTACCCTCCACGCCATCCTGACTCCTGCGGTGGTATGGATTTGGATAGGGGGTATCGTGGTGATGACGGGAGGCTTTATGGCCTTGGCCCTGGGTCGGAAAAAGAAAGAGTAGATTTTATGAAAAAACTCCTCATTTTTTTGGCTATTTTTGTTCCCACCATTGCCCTGCTTTATTTCAGTCTCCAGCGAGATCCTCGCGACTTGCCATCTGTCATTTTGGAAAAAAAGGCGTCGGCCTTTGAGTTGACCAGCTTAGATGGGAAAAAAATTTCTTTGGAGATGGCCCGGGGCAAACCCCTGATTCTTAATTTTTGGTCGACCTGGTGTGGCCCCTGCGCCGCGGAATATAATCTTTTGAAGCAGGCCTATGAGCGTCTCTCTCCTCAAGGGGTAGCTTTTTATTCGATCCTTTATGAAGATACCCCAGAGAATGCGAAGAAATTCATAACCCAATATGGGCCAGGTGTTCCTATTCTTCTGGATCCAGGACTTAAAACAGCGATTGATTACGGTGTTTCAGGGGTTCCCGAGACTTTCTTTATAGATGCTCAAGGCAGGGTTCGCTACAAGCACGCGGGGATACTCAGCTCAGAAATTATCATGGGCCAGCTCGATCAGCTGTTTTCCAAAAACGCAGGGGGAACACCATGAAATCTTTCTGGAAGCTCATAATGATGGTCGTTTTTGGTCTTGTCGTTGCCTGTGCCAAGCCCTCCACCGATCCTAATGAGCGCATCAAAAGCCTGGGTTCTCAAATTCGTTGTCCGGTCTGTCGAGGAGTTCCCGTTTCGGAATCCCCCTCCACCCTAGCCAATGAGATGATGGATGTGATCAGGCAACAGGTGGCTGCGGGGAAAAGTGATGAAGAAATTACCAAATATTTTGAAGAGCGCTACGGTGAATGGATCTTGCTCAAACCCAAGGCCCAGGGAATGAATCTGACGATCTGGGTTTTGCCCGTTCTGGTATTGCTTGGGGGAGGGGCTGTGATTGTGATCCAGTTGCGTAGACGGAGAGAAAATTCTATATGACGCTTTCAGGAACATTAGTCGGTTTTATCTGTGCCTTGGCCTTGCTGATGGCTGCTATTTTTGCCGCCATTTTGGAACGAAAAGAAAAGGCGCAGGGGAATACCCAGAAATCGCGCTTTTTATCTCGGACCGCCCTCGTGCTTTTTCTTGCAGCCTTCGTTGCTGGAGTGGCTGTGAGTCTGGTGGGTGGAGTTCGTCCGCGTGAAGGGGATGAAGGCATGATGAAAAAGCCTATGTCTGGGTCTGGGCCTGGCGGATCCACCAAGGCCTCTATTGGAAAAGTAGACGAAAAAGAGATGGAAGCCCTCAAAAAACGCATTGATAAAAATCCAAAAGATATCGCTGCCCTCAATCGTCTGGGGCATCTGGCCTTACAGAACCAGGATTACGAAATGGTTTTTAACCTGGCTGAACAGGCCCTGCAAATCGATCCCAAAAATTCCGAGGCCCTCACGCATATGGGCATGTCTGATTCCGCCATGCAGGAAAAAGAAAAAGCCCTCCAAGAATTCGATGCCGCCCTGAAATCTAATCCAAAATTTCCAGAAGCCCTGCTCTTTAAGGGGATTGTGCAGTTTCAGAATCAAGATTGGAAGGGCGCCAAAGAGACTTGGGATCAGTTTATGAAATTTTCCAATCTGAATGATCCCGGACGTCCACGGGTGGAGATGTTTCTTCAAAAAGTGAATGAAGCCCTTGCGGCAACCAGCACTCCACCCAAATAACTAATCCTAGATTCGGCAGTAGCCGAATCCAGCAAGCTTTCGTAATTGTCCCAGCTCTTCGTTGGGAGCCATTCCCCCGTCAGTCAACGTAGCGTCTGCTACGCCTCCTTCCGGGTGAATGGACTCCCGCCTCAATCTGGAACAATTTCAAAACCTTGACCCAAAAACTGATACAACTGTTTTAGAAGCTGAAAAAAAGGTTCCGTTACGACGGGGCCTTTTTTTTGACCTTTCTCCTTGGGTTTTTTGCTTATCGTGTTAAAATAATTGCTCACGGCCTATGAAACTATTTCAAAATCAAAAATTGAAATTAACTTTGGTAACCCTTGTTCCATTACTGTTGGTCCTTTTTGCCTGGGGACGTCTTCAGAATCCTGGAAGTCTTCCAGATGCGATTGCACCTCAAAGCATTGAAGCCAAAACTGAAATTGGGGAAATTATTAAAAACGCTGTGCTTGCTCTCAATAATGGGCAGGGAGATCGTGCGATTGTCCTTCTGGAAGATGCCGTTGTGAAATATCCTGAACAGATGGATTTACAGCTTCACCTGGGGATGGCCTATCGGAAAACCAAAAAGTTTCTTCAGGCAGACAAGGTGTATAAAAAGTTGTTGTTAAAATACCCTGAATGTCTACCTTGCAAAAACAATGATGCCGTGAATCTGATTCAGATGACGAAAACACAAGAGGCACTGGATTTACTGACTGAGGTTCTAAAACAGGATTCCACGTATTTAGATGCCCAACTCAATTTAGGAATTGCCTACGAAAAAAATGGGCAAATTCTTCAAGCTATTTCGGCTTATCAACAATATTTAAAAATGATTTCCACCAATGACAGTCGGCCAGAGCCTGCCATGGCTCGCGAGCGTATTCGGCACCTGGAGGAAGGTCTCTAATGGATTTCGATTTAAAGGATTTAGAAAAATTGTTTAAACCCAAAGGTATTTTGGGAAGGGGCATAGGCTTTAAGGACAAAAAGCTTCGCGTGGTGAATTGCATGCCCCAAAATGAGAAGATTCGGGTGATGAGTATGAAGGAGCTTGAACTCCCTGAAAAGCCCGAAGCACAGTTAGAGTTTCTTATTCAAGCGGCCCTTAAGTCCGAAACGGAAGTGGGTTTGAGTTTTGTCCATCCCCAAATGAAAATTAAAAAAGCAACCATTCCTGCTGCCACCAAAAAGGATATTGCCCAGGCCTTGCGTTGGCAGTTGTATACCGAATCGAAAGAAGCCGCGGCCAACGCCCAAATTTGTTTTCATGCCAATGGAATTGCCTCCGCAAAAACCGCTGAATTTTGGGTGTATGGCTTGGCCAAGAGTGCGGTGTTTGAGTTAAAACAGAAAGTCGAATCCCTTAAACTGAAGGCCGCCGCTGCGGAGCCTCTTCCACTCACTTTGGTGGCTTGGGCTCACACTTTGGATCCTGCGCTCAAAAAAAATGTGGGGATTTTATATTTTACGGGGAAAAGGGGTGATTTTGTCGGGCTTAAGGAAGGACAGTTTTTTCATTGGGGGTTTTTTGAAGAGGAAGTGGAAGAGGGAACTTCTTTTACACCCAGCCCAAGCGATTTAGGCTCACGTTTTCAAAGTTTGATGGATGAATTTTTGTTGAAATCCGATCTGCCTCAATTGGATGAAATTTGGATTGCAGGAGACTGGGAAGAAGAAAGTCCGTCTGCTTTAAGTAGCCTGTTTGCAGTAAAGTGTATGAAAATGGGGGAGGGAACTACTCAGGTTCTCTTTTTGGAAGAAGAACAAAAAATCGCATATCGCTTTGCTGCGGAGCTGGGGATGGCCGTGTTTCCAAGGAGTGAGTTATGAGCGCGCGCGTTAATTTTTTCAAGGAAGACAATTCGGCACTCAGTTACGAAAAGATGGTTTGGGTGAGTGTTTTGTTTCTTGTTATTTTTGTACTTTTTTATGTCGTTCAATCTCAACGCGCCCAAAATTTTTCTCAGGAATTGAGCGACTTGAGTCTGCAGATTGAGGGGATAAAAAAAACCCAGGGGATTAATGTAGGAGGAAACAGTTTGAGCCCGGTGGAGACAGTGACCCTTATTATGTTGAATGAACCCGATTGGTCCGATGCCATGAGGGCAATTTCGGGCTCTCTTTCGGAGAGTATCTGGTTGGAAAATATTCAAGCCTCTACTTCGGCTTCAGCTTCGGCGAAGACAGCTGTTGATAATAAAAATGGGGCAAAGCCGGCAGTGACTGCAGTTGTAGCCAGTGCTGCACCCGAAATTCTGATAGAAGGAACCACCTACCAGTCACGGTTGTTGCCTGGCTTTGCAGACCGGCTTCGAAGTTTTAACGCCTTTTCACAGGTGAATTTAAAATCGGGTGGAGCGACTTCAAAAGAGCTTAATGCCCCACAAAAGTTCAAAATTACAGGTCAGCTGAAGACGCCTTAAACCCTATGAAGAAAATAAATTGGAAAAAACTGGCAACACCAAAAGAGATGGGGATTTGGGGCGCTGTAATGGCCTTGGTGTTGATCTTGGCTTTAAAAAATTATATTTTTCCTCTCAATGCCAATCTTCACGATACAGTTTCTCAGCTGGAGGCCAAACGTTTGGAGTTTGCTGCCTATCAGAAAATTTTGAAGTCTAAATCAAGTCCTGGAAAAACAGGTGAGAAAGTAGAAATGGGGAAACAGGCGGTTGCCCGTAAGGTAAAGGATATTTTTGAACGATCCAACACTGCTGATGTGGTTTCTTCGGAACTTGTGGCCGAGTTGACAAAGGCTGAATACGAAAAGCTGGCCCATTTGGAAGATTATAATTTTGGTGTCAAAGTTCAGAAGGCCGGGTTCAGTCAGATGGATCTGGATTTGAAGCTTACGGGAAGTTACGATGGAATTGCAGAATATTTGGCTACCATCCGTAGTTTTCCCCAGATAGTAAAAATTGAGTCTATAGAAGTAAAACCTTTAGACCAAAATAATAGGAGTCAGGTTCGCTTGATTGCCAAGGGGACTCTCTACGTGGGTGACCCAAAAACGCCTCCTATCGCCCAATCCACTACCTCTCGTTCGGATACAGCCACTGATATTCTGATTGAGCTCAATAGTTCAAAAAATTCAAAATCTCCTTTTGCTGCCAAACCCAGAGAAATAGGGGCCTGGTCGGTTCGTGATTTGATGTTGACCTCGACGATGGCAGGGTCTGCACATCCGAGCGCTCTCATTAACGGAAAATTATTTGAGGTAGGAGATGAGGTGGCTGAATTTAAACTGGCGGAAGTTCGTCCTCAAGAAGTGGTGTTGCAGCGTGGGGAGGTGCAAGTCGTTCTGAAAATTTCTGATAAGCCTGGGACAGTGTCAGACGATAGAGAAAATAGTATTTTGAGGCGTGTAGAATCGCGGTCTTTAAGACCAGAATCTCAGGGAGAAGCAGCTCCGGATTCAAAGCAAGATTCGCCTCCTGTTGATGAAGAGAGACAAGATTCTGAAAAGGGAAGGGGCGGAGAAAAAAATACTGAATCGGAAGAGAAATCAAAAGATATCCTGAAACCTCAGGGCGGCGGTGGGGGTGGCATTCCTGGAGCCGGAAGTACTTCAAATGAAGGAGGTCAGGATATGCGTGTTGCTTCCTCCGGGTCAGGAGCTAATTCGGACGGTGAATCTGAAAATAGCAATAATAGTAACAATAACGATAATGGGTCGGATGCGGGGCCCCCCAGTGAACTGGCCAGCCCTGCTGGAACTCAACAGGAAGCCAACGGAAACAACGGCAATAGTGGGAATACCTATATTTCGGGGGAAACCCCTCAGCAAAATAATCCCGATACCCCTCCCCAGGGAACTACGGGAGGAGGAAAGAGTTCAGGAAAAAGAAAACTTAAACCTTCCGAGGTGGAAGACATAGCGGGTGTTCCCTTTGAAGACCTGGAAGATCCTCTGGAACAATTATGGGGATCCTCTCTCCATATCGACCCTAAATGTCCTTCAACTTGAATCCATCCGGTCGAACAGTAATGGTAGAGCAAGAGACATCTCGAACCACATGTGCGGCTACGGAACCCAGGAGTTTGCAAGCAATGAACGATTTTCCCTGAGTGGAAAGTAAGATCAAATCGCAATTCTGTAATTTTTGAATTTCCTCAATTTTGAAACGCGGGTCTCCTTCTAAAAATTCGCCGGTCACTGGAATCGCCGAGCCGGAGAGTTCCTGAACCAACTTTGAAAATTCTTCCTTCTTGTTCTCTTTCATCTTCAATTCAAATTCCGTGTAATCCACCTGCATATAATCTGGAAGAATAATGGGCTCAAAAACGCAGAGTAAATGTAGGGCGGCACCATAAGCCTTAGCGAGCAACAAGGCCCAGGGAAGGGATGCGCGGGAGGGCTCCGACAAATCGATGGGGACCAAGATCTTTTTAGGAGGACTAAAAGGCGCTTTTAAAATCCAAACCGGACATTCCGCCCGACGAATCAGGGTTTCGGCCACTGACCCGAGAAAAAGATTTTTCCAACCCTTTCGACCGTGAGATCCCGCAATGATCAGACTGATTTTGTTTTTTTTGGCGAGTTTCAAAATTTCTACATAAGGAGCTCCCAACTTCACTTCTTTATGCACTTCTAGGCCCTCATCGTTGAAGGAGGATAAAGTTTCCTGTATTTTTTTTTGTGCCTGGGCTTCCATTTGAGCCAGGGCCTGTTCACTGAGCGGGCTAAAAAAAGTTCCATCAAAGGGCGATTGAGGCACAACATTTAACACCCAAAGTTTGGATTTAAATTTTTTGGCCAGGCTATAGGAGGCCTTTAAAATTTCTTCCGAAACAGCGGAATGATCAATGGTGGCCAAGACACGTTCAATGGGTCTCATAATTTCTTCCTTATTTAAAACTCGAAATAGAAGGGGGTACTAAAATTTGTTTCAGTTCTTTTAATTTTTCCAGATATAAATTTCGAATTTGCAGTAGATCTTCTTCATAGGAATGATTTTTTACTTCCGTAAAACTCCAGGGCAAAACCTGGAGTTTTTCTTTTAGAAACAAGAGTTGCAAATCCTGGTGAATACCATTGGAATGATACAATCGATGGGGCAAGGATTTTCGTGCATAGTAGACCCATTTAGAATCGTCTAAAGACCAGACATCTAAATTTATTTTTCTTAGTCCTCGCTCGCAAAATTTTTCCTCTAGGGTAATGCAGGCATTCTTGATTAAGACAAATTCGCTGGGCTCTATTAATTTTGGAAAAGAGAATACATTTTTCGAGAGCGGGGAACCCATTTCTTGCTGAAAGGCAGAGGGAGTTTGAACTATTTGGGTCTCACTTTCAAAGTGGGGCAAGCCCCAACGACGCAGCAAAATTTCACGCAACTGAGGCAGCAGTTCCACTTCGCGGTAAAAAAGGACAATCATCAAATTACTACGATAGGCTAAGATTTCCACCCGTCTTCACTACCTAAGAACGGGGAAGGAAGACAACCTAATCTTAAGGGCAGCTCTAAAAGGTTCCAAAAAGAAAAAAAGCCGCATCTCATACG
The DNA here is from genome assembly GCA_015233135.1 of Deltaproteobacteria bacterium. Taxonomy (NCBI): domain Bacteria; kingdom Pseudomonadati; phylum Myxococcota; class Myxococcia; species Deltaproteobacteria bacterium. The sequence continues at coordinate 23,045 of JADFYH010000001.1, read as the reverse complement.
AGATGCGGCTCTTCTCTCCTAACATCGTCAGAAAAACTACTTCTTAGGTTCTTCTTTTTTGACTTCTTTCTTGGGTTCTTCCTTCTTTACTTCTTCAGTTGCGGCCGCTTTCTTCTTGGACTTTTTTACTTTTTTCTTGGCTTTGGGGGCTTCGGTTTTTTCTTCGGCTTTGGGTTCAGCAGCTTTCTCTGTCTTTGCAGCTGCTTTATCGGTCTTTGCTTCCGCTACTTTTTCTGTTTTTGCTTCGGTCTTTGTGGCAGCTGCTTTTTCTACTGCTTTACCGGCTTCTTCCTTTGCATGTATGCTTCCCGCTAAACTTAATGCCATTACTGCAGTGAGAGCATAAGAAAGTAATTTCTTATTCATATTTTTTCTCCTTTATAAAGTTAACAAACAAATTCACAATGCTTGTGATACGCAGCAAGCATGCCAAAAAACTGTTTGAGTTAATCCCCTAATATCCTTTGATTTTTTTAAAAGTGTAGGTTAATTGCGGAAAAGAAGCTGTAGAGTTTTTCTACAAACTCAGGATTTTTTCTACAAAAACTTTTATATGACTTTAGGAAACCGTGTTCTCATCTACTTTTTGATTCTAGGTGCGCTTGCCTCGGCAATCTACGGTTATTTTTTGCTGCATCAGGAAAAAAGTTATGCAGAAGACCAAATTATCAATCGTACCGAAGCCTTTGGTGAATCAATGCGGGAAATCCTGGAGGCCAACCTTCCGGGAGAAAATTTTGCGACCCTTAAAAAATTTCTCAATCGTATCGCCGTATTTGAACAACCTTTAGGGATGCGTGTCTTTATGAAAAGTGGAGAGCTTTTCTACGAGACCAAAAGTCTTACCCACATCCCCGTTGGAAATGTGCTTCCTCTGATTAAACAAATTGAAACCGAAGATCCGGATGAAGCGATTGTGACTCGTCTCAGTCATTCTGGGAAACCCCTGGTTGTCTGTAGTTTTGCTTTAAAAAATCCAGAGGGCGATTTACTAGGCGTGTTGCAAATTTATGATGCCTTTAATTCTTCGGGTATCGAATACCGGGGCTATCAACGCAAGGTCTTTAGTTCGCTCATTTTGTTTTATGTCTTCATCCTTTCCACCATTTTTTTTCTTATCCAGCGTAATATCAATAAACCTATCGCTGGTTTGATTAAAGAACTCCAGAGTCGCTCAAAAAAAAGCAACAAGCTATCTCAAGGGCATGAGATCTCGATTTTAAAGCAGGAGTTTGAAGAACGCGAAAGTCACCTTCAGGAATTGGAAAATGTTCTCTCAAAATCGTCTCAGGAAAAAGAAGCACTCATCCGACAACTAAAGCAGTCTGAAAATTTGGCTGTGCTCGGTAAATTTGCTGCGGGCCTAGCGCACGAAATGGGTAGTCCTCTCTCGGTGATAGAAGGTCGTGCCTCACAAAGTTTGAGAAAGCTTGATGAAAAAGAAGTTTTAGAAAAAAACTTAACTCTCATCGTAGGACAAAGCAAGTTGGTCAGCAATATGATTGAAGACGTGCTCACCTTTGCAAGGCGTCGTCCTTTGAGGAGAACGCCGGTTGATATCAATAAATTGATTCATCAAACCTTAGAACTTTTTGAGGGACTTTCTGAAAAACAAGTGAGTAGAGTAGAGGTGATCAAAGATTTTCAAGACAATCTGCCTCTCCTACAAGCAGATCCAGACCAACTGGTACAGGTATTTAGCAATCTCATTCGGAATGCGCTCCAGGCGATGCCCTCCGGGGGAGTGCTCAGCCTTCACAGTTCTCAAGTTCTCGAAGACCAACAATTATTGCCTTGGATCAAGGTAAGCGTCCAGGATAGCGGCTTAGGGATGAGTAGCGAAGTACAAGCAAAGCTTTTTGAACCCTTTTTCTCAGCCAAGCAAAATGGGCAAGGCACAGGCCTTGGGCTTTCTATCGTGTTTGGCATTGTGGAAGAACATCAAGGGAAAATCACCGTACATAGTCAGGAGAGTAAGGGCAGCCGGTTTGATGTATACTTGCCGGTTGGGCTTTGAATATTTATGCTAGACTTCCTTCCCAACCTACTGCGCAAATGCCCTTCGGTGTTGTGGTCCCCCCCTTTTTTTTTGAGTTAATACACTTCCGAATAGGTCACTGCGCGACCATGACGGAGAGAATCCATATCGTTTGGCAAACCAAAACGACGAACCATTTCATCTATAACAACGGGGGCCACTCCCATTCTTTCCGCAAACCAAGCAATAGCATCAAAAGATTGGCACTGGCTGAAACCCGCATTGCCTTGCAAAACGGGTAAGAGTTCTCTAAACTGCGATGGGTTGAGCGATTCAAGTTCACTGAAAAAGCAAGCGCCTGCTTCGTAAGGTCTTGAACCAGACGGTAAGTAGGGCTCAGGAGAGCTGTGCCAATAAGTATTTTGAAACACTCCTCCATCACTCAAATGTAAAGTCGCTCTGCCTGCAGTATTGAAACTATTTTGTCCACATTCCAAACCCACTCCACTTGTGTGAATATTGTCTTCATCGAAAATTAGAAGTCGTCTTTGAGATCCTGAACTCGGCGGGACAAGGCAGGCATCTCCTATTCCAAAATGGCGATCCCAATTCAAACGACCACCGGAAGGTGCCGTGAAACGGTGACTACAGCTAAACTGATTTCCTTCGGAAAGATCGCTGATGACAACCAGTTCTTGCCCTGTTTCGCCGTCACGACGGATCCGCAATTCGAATTCATTCGGAAGCATTTGATAGAGACTGAAAGATAAATTTTGAAACTCTGTAGGAGCAGAAGGTTCTAGGAAAAGTCGTAAGCCTTCGTATTGCGCCGCACAGCAAGATTGCCTATCTGCAGGATCAAGCATGTGACAAGGATCCCGAAGTCTAGCAAAACAATCTAAAGCTTCTGTGCTGTTTTCTCGCACTTGATCAGGGTTCACTGAGAATTCCAACACGGGCCGATAAGAACGCAAAGCTCGGCCGGCATCCTGTTCTATATCTTTGGCAATGCCTTCCACGAAATATCTTTCCAAACCGTCACTATCAACTTCTATTCCAGGAAAATTATTAAAAAGAGGTCCAAAGCCCGTATAATGATGGGTCATTTCGTGAAGGATGATAGGATTTGAACAAGTTGTTTCAGAAAAAGCATGACTGGAGTTTGTATAAAAATACCGCAAAATGTTTATCGCACTTAACCCAATGTAGTCGGGCTCATAAAATCCACCGGGATGCGTACTGCTTAATTCTGCATCAGTCTCCGCAAAAACTCGATAAAGACCACGGCTAAACGGCAAAGCTTGAAAGCCTCTTTCCCGAATAAGATGTGTATCACAACGCTGAACTTGGTTGGCAACATAGTTTGCAATGCTGTGGGCTCTTTCTTCAGTGATGTCAGGAATGTTTCTACTTATTTGAACTCCAATGGTTTGGAGAAGGCCTCCAAGTAAAACGTTCTCAAATTGAAAAGTGTAGAAACGCGAATTACTCACATCAGCCAAGATGGGTGACAAACGCGGACCTGTGAAGCATACCTGACTATAAGAACCATTTATCCTCTGAGCATAAGTCCCAGAATTATTAGGATCGTAAGTGCCACTTCGTTGCACTCCGACAACCAAAGCTTCTGGCGAAGCACAATAGGTATTATTTGCTGAACGTAGTTGAGGACGAAGACTGTATCGGTAATATAATCCTGCTTGCAGTGGCATTTCCGCAGTTCCTTCATCGCTGATCAGAACTCTATTATTTTCTACCAATAAGGAATGCCCGACCTGATTCGCTAGCAACCCACGACGAAGTAAACGATTACCAAGCCAATCCTCACGGTAAATTTCATAATTAGGATCATAGGAATAAACTCCAGGAGGTAAAGATAAAGTATTCGGAACTTCTATTTCTATGGAGTTATCATATGAATGAATAATTCCATGAGGAATATTGGATGGTGAAGACGATGAACATAGACTGGGATTTGCATCTGAAGGAATTGAACCATCCCCAATTCCTCCATCCTGATTTGAAGGGAGTGTTATCCGCTCAGGCGTACAACCCACAAAAGGAATCAAATCAAAAATGGAAAAATTCTCCCAACCCCGGGTCCAAAAATTTCTTGAAGGAGCTTGGGGAGCTTGAGCATATCGATTCGCAGAAGCTTGAGAAACATAGGCAGAAGCGTCCCTGGGTGCCGCGACGGGTTCTAACCTACCCAAGTTGCGTGAGTACCTTGGATTCCGAGACACTAAAGAATCAGGAGATGAATTGAAACTTGAAACTGTAGTTGGTTTTACACCACCTTCTGAAGACATAACGACCTCCTTAAAAAAATACTCAGCCCTGCTTTGGTTCAAGTATCGGGCTACAATGAGAAAAAGTTGCTGGGACGCTGCGTCAAGCCTTACGAAGATTCAATCATAAGTTTCCATAAATCACCCAAGAAACTTTATTCATATTTAAACTGTTTGCCAAAGCTTTTGCGTCTTCTAAAGAATCCAAATATTTTGATTTAGCCGAATGTAGTGCCCCTTAAAATTTATAACCCATCGTTTTATATCAGATTTTTAATCTGTACTGCGGAAGTCGGGAAGAAGTCTACTGAAGTTTTTTCTTGCCAAAAAAACTCCCAACTTCTCAATCAAGTCCTTAAGGCCCTCCCCCGTCACCGAGGAAATCAAAAAAACTTTTTTCTTTTTCTTTTCAAAGAATTTTTGATGCCTTTGCAAAATTTTTTTATCCGTATTCACTTCCATTTTGGTGAACACGACCCATTCGGGCTTTTTGGATAATGCCTTATCGTAAGTGAGGAGTTCCTTTCGAATTTCTTCATAAGCTTCCCAAGGGTCTTCTTCGGGATTGGAGACATCAATCAGATGAAGCAGCACCCGATTACGCTCGATGTGCCGCAAAAACTCATGCCCCAAACCGGCTCCTTCATGGGCCCCTTCAATTAAACCGGGGATATCGGCTACGGTAAAATGCGGTAAATCCTTCGGTTCCACGACGCCCAGCACTGGGCTTAAAGTGGTAAAAGGATAATCGGCAATTTTTGGTTTGGCGTTGGAAATTCTGGAAAGGAAAGTGGACTTTCCGGCATTGGGCCTTCCCACCAGCCCTACGTCGGCCAATAATTTGAGTTCGAAGAAGATTGTTTTTTCTTCACCAGGCTCACCCGGGTCCGATCGGCGAGGCGCGCGATTGGTAGGGGTAGTGAAGTGGATATTCCCCCGTCCACCGCGCCCCCCTTTTGCAATCTCAAAACGCTGACCTGCTTGAGACATGTCGACGATTAAAAAGCCCTCTTCATCTTTCACCAAAGTTCCCAAGGGGACCTTAATTTCTACGTCTTCCCCCGATCTTCCATATTGATCTTTTCCTCGGCCATGTTCGCCCCGAGGGGCCTTAAATTCTCGTCGATAACGAAAATCGGCTAAGGTAGAGGCCTGAGGATCTGCCACTAAATAAACAGACCCGCCACGTCCTCCATCGCCTCCACTCGGGCCTCCGCGAGGTTCATGGGCCTCTCGCCTAAAGGCATGAGAACCATTGCCTCCGTCACCCGCTTTCACAAATATTTTGGCTTCATCAATAAAGCGCATAAAAAAACCCTCCTAGAACTTTAAGAGGGTATTCTAAAACGAAATGAATCTAAAGAAAAAATTAAGCGCTCGCCACAACAGGATACACACTTACTTTCTTACGGTCTTTTCCCAAACGCTCATATTTTACTTGGCCATCGATTTTAGCAAACAAGGTCCAATCTTTACCCACACCCACATTGACCCCAGGATGAATCTTGGTGCCAACCTGTCTTACCAGAATAGTGCCTGCATGAATTTTTTCAGAACCGTAAGTCTTTACCCCACGGCGTTGACCATTAGAATCACGACCATTGCGGGACGATCCGCCAGCTTTCTTGTGTGCCATATAATAAACCTTTTTCCTGTGCCCCTCCTCTTAAGCTAAGAGGAGGTTGGGAGGAGTTATGTCCAATTTGATCCAATTGTCATAACGCCCCCTGCCCCCTCTTAGCTTAAGAGGGGGTGTTGGTTGCTACGCATTTATCTTTAGAACTTTTACTTCCGTAAAATCTTGTCGATGCCCCTGCTTTTTTGAATAGCCTTTACGACGTTTCTTTTTGAAGACCAGGACCTTTTTATCACGCCCGTTGCGGGTGATCTCTGCTTCCACTGAAGCACTATCGACCAAAGGAGCACCCATTTGAATTTTTTCTCCATCGCTGGTGAAAAGCACATGATTGAAAGTAATGGCCTGACCTTCTACGCCAGGAAGTTTTTCAACACGAACGATTTCACCTTCTTGAATTCGATACTGCTTACCGCCGGTTTTAATGACTGCGTACATAAAAATACCTTATCTACTTGAGTTCCGCAGATTTTAAGAATCATTTTTTGCTCATTCTTGGCAAGTCCCCACCTATAAAGCATTTCCCCTCTCCCCTTGAGGGAGAGGGTCAGGGTGAGGGGTATTTCTAGTGCACTCAGGATCACCCTCTCTCTGACTCTCTCCCCTCAAGGGAGAGAGGACTTTTCAGAGTGGCTTCTTACTAAAATCTGCGGAACTCAAGTTATCTATATAGATTTGTTTCTAATAAAGAGTGTGGGCTCCTATCCCGAACTTTAAAACCTTGTCAAGTTCTCCTTAATTGACGTCACCCTCCCGCCACCACAAACTCAAATTGCTCGACATGAAAGCTCTCACAGGCCTTAAACTCCAGTTTTTTTCCCGATTTCCGTTCAAACTCTTCAATCCCCTGTCGTTCGAGTTGATTCATTAAATTCAGCACCTTGGGATGCATTTTAACGACCATTTTCTTGGCTTCCCAATGGTCCAGTTCGCGGCGGGCCTGTCTGAAGATGTCGTAGACCACCGTCGATTCACTTTTGATATAACCTTTTCCGTCGCAGTAAGGGCACTCCGAACCCAGCACGCCTTTCAGACTTTCACGGGAGCGTTTTCGCGTCATTTCGATGAGGCCGATCTCGCTGATTTTCGTAATACTCGTTTTGGCGCGGTCTTTTTTGAGGGCCTCGGACAAATCGGCATAGACCTTTTCACGATTCCCTCTTTTTTCCATATCAATGAGGTCCAAGATAATAATACCGCCGATGTTGCGGATCTTGACCTGGTAAGCAATCTCCTGCACGGCTTCCAGGTTGATCTTGAGGATAGTCTCTTCCAGGTTTTTCTTCCCCGTGAATTTTCCCGTGTTCACGTCAATGGTGGTAAGGGCTTCGGTTTGTTCGATGATGAGATAGCCCCCGCTTTTCAACCAGACTTTTTTTCCCAGGGCACGATTAATTTCGGGTTCGATTCCAAAATGATCGAAAATAGGTTTTTCTTCCTGATAAAGTTGAAGACCAGACAAGTTTTCGGGCATGAAGCGTTCGACGAATTGCTTCAGTTTGGAATGTTCTTCGACATTGTCGACGCAGATACGGTCCACCCCCACGGCATAGAGATCACGCAGGGCCCTGAAACTGATGTCCAGCTCCGACTGAATGAGGCAAGGGGCCTTACTTTTCTCTTTTTTTCCTAAAATTTCCTGCCACAGCTTGCACAAGAACTGAACATCCTGCTCAATCATTTCTTCGCTCACGCCTTCGGCCGCCGTCCGCACGATAAAGCCCCCTTCTGCGGGACGATTTTTTCTGAGGATATCCCTCAAGCGTCGACGTTCGTCATAAGAGGCAATTTTTTTGGACACTCCCAATCTGCCCCAGGTGGGCATATAAACCAGAAAGCGCCCTGGCAGCGAGATGTGCGAGGTAATGCGCGCACCCTTGGTACTGATGGGTTCGCGGGTGATCTGAACCAGAATATCCTGACCCGCTTTGAGCAGATTTTGAATGGGTTCCCGCCCCCCCCAACGATAACTCCGTTTTTGTTTTTTCTGAGGAGAAGCTTCACCCGTGACTTCCCTCTCCTGGAGCAGGAGAGGGTCAGGGTGAGGTAGTAGCTCCTCATCCTCATCCTCCGTATCCAGATTCTTCATCTCTTCGCTAAAATCGGAGGCATAGAGAAAGCCTGCCTTATCCTGACCAATTTCAACAAAGGCGGCATTCATCCCCGGCAACACGCGCTGTACCTTGCCCTTGTAGATATTGCCCGCAGAGCCTTTTTCAGATTCCCGCTCAATAAAAAGTTCAGATAAAACCCCATTTTCTAAAAAAGCCGCCCGGGTTTCGTGGGAGGTGACGTTGACTAATAATTCATTAGGCATTTTGTGTCAGGAGGGAATCTACCTTTAAGATACGAACACCTTTCAACATCTCTTCCGGTTTCTCAAACAAATGAGAGAGCACTTCGTAAGGTCGCGCACCGCTGCCATTGACGATTTTTGTAGTCACTCCAATTTCACTGCTATTGTGGATGACAAAATCACCAATTAAGGGGCGGATATTCACGCGCCTGCTTACTTTCCCTGCCGAGGCTCGAATCGCAATCAGCTCTGCCTGAGACTGAAGCCATTCAATGCGCTCTTGAAGCCGCTTTTCGCCGCCTGGATAATCCTGCAAGAACGAAATCCTCCAGACCGAGGCGTAAGTAGCGCTAGACAGCGATGGAGTCCCTTGACGAATTTCCTCACAACTCAGCACTTCAAAACCACGGGGGAGTAAAGGATTCAGATTCTGCTTAAAGACCGCGCAATCCATTTTCCCTTCCACCTCCACATCAAAATATTCGGAGGTGCTCTCGAGACCTACGGACAAGGCCTGTCCCAGGGAGAGCCGTGCTTGAGGATGATAGCCTTCGCTAAAACGCATTTGGATTTGTGCGCGTTGCAAGGCCCGCTTTAGAACTCCCATCACTTCAAGATGGGAAAGATAGGCCGCTTCACCTATTTTGGTAAAACGGCAACGATACGAAGTGTAGAAAACCTTTGGAAGAGAGGTGGGTAGTTCCTCTCCTGTTCCTTGTTTAAAATTTTTAAAATCTTTTTCTAAATCGGTATTCACTAAAAGTTTTTGAGCATTTCCCTCTCTCCCTTGAGGGGAGAGAGTTGGAGAGAGGGTGATATTGGACTGTACTGGTGATTTTCCACCCTCACCCTGACCCTCTCCCCTCAAGGGAGAGGGGATAAGAAATTGCCTCTTCAAAGTATTAGGTTTAATCTTTTCTAAGGTCCTGCCCCGTGTGGAAAACTTCAGCACAACTGTTTCCTGCCCAGCATCAATGGCCGCTGGAGAATGCGGCGATTTTTGCTGCAGATGTGTCTTTCCTTGTGCGTCCACACCGGCCAGACCAAAATTAATATTTTTTAATTCTTTAAAATCGCAGACCCCACAATTGTTGCAAACACTGGTGGAGCAATCGGGAAGGTAGGCCTCTTGTCTTGCGGCGTCGCGTTGTGCCCACAAAAAATCTTTGTTCAGGTTGGTAAACAAGTGATCCCAAGGCAGTATTTCTTCCCGCGTTCTTTCACGAGACACATAAAAATCAGGATCGATGTCGCACTCGGCAAAGGCCTTCATCCACTGACCCAAATCAAACTGTTCTTCCCAACCATCAAAACGACAGCCTAATTCCCAGGCCTTGATGATCGTTTGGGCCAAACGACGGTCCCCCCGGGCAAATACCCCTTCCAGGTAAGTCTCCTCGGGATCGTGATATTTAAATTCCAGCGCCTTGTCTCGAATCTGATCTTTCATGAAAAATATTTTTTTGCGTATCTCCGCCAGACTGTCTTGTCTTTCCCACTGAAAAGGGGTGTGAGGTTTGGGAACAAAAGGAGAAACGCTCAGATGAATTCGAGTGCGACCCGAATATTTTTTGCCAATCTGTAAAGCCGCCCGACCTTCATCGATAATACCTTGCAGGTCTTCGGACGTTTCAAAAGGCAGTCCACACATGTAATAAAATTTAATCAGCTGCCAGCCTTCTTTGGAAACATTTTCAACCGTCTGCATCAGATCTTCGCGCGAATTTCCCTTGTTGATCACCCGTCTCATGCGCGGAGTTCCCGCCTCGGGTGCCACGGTGAAGCCCGTCATGCGCACGCGTTTGATTTCCTGAATAATTTCTGGCGAGAAGGTATCGGTACGTGTGGCCGGCAGGGAGATGGATACCTTATTTTTTTCGTAACGATCAAACAACTCGCGCACCAAAGGCACCAGGCAACCATAATCGCCGACCGATAAAGAAAGCAGGGAAATTTCTTCAGAGCCCATCTTGGGCATAGATTCTTCGATAATTTTTAAAACATTTTCGGGAGAACGCTGACGTTCGGGCCGCGAGATATAACCCGCCTGGCAAAAACGACAACCGCGCACACAACCGCGCTGCACTTCGACGGCGAGTCGATCGTGGACAATTTTTAGCGAAGGAACTACAGGCGCCACCGGAAAAGGCGTTTTATCCAAATCTTTAACGATGGATTTTTTGACACCACTATAATCCGGATATTTGGCTTTTATTTCGGAGATTCGACCGTCATCCAAATAAGAAACATCAAAAAAAGAAGGGATGTAGACGCCTTCGATTTTGGAGAGTTCGCGGAGGAGACAGGAGGGGTTTGTCAATCTCCTCATCACCTCAATCATCCGCGGCAAGGCCTCTTCCCCATCCCCCACCACAAAGGCATCAAAAAAATCCGCTACGGGTTCGGGGTTAAAGGCCTGATTGCCTCCGCCGATGATCAAGGGATAAGACTCATCACGATCTTTGGCGTAAAAAGGAATTTTGGCCAGATCGAGCAAGGTCAAAATATTGGTGTAGCTGAGTTCGTAGGGAAGGCTAAAACCAATCAGATCAAATTGATTTAAAGGGATTTTATTTTCGAGCGAAAAGGGCAGCAGCCCTGCTTTTCGCAACTCCTGTTCAAAATCCACCCAAGGCGCATAAACGCGTTCTGCAGCTACGCCGGGGATTTTATTAACCACTTCATATAAAATTTTTAAACCCAGGTTGGACTGCCCAATTTCATAGGTCTCGGGCATGACGAGCGCCATTTTAAAATCTACTTCTGCAGGATTTTTGACGATGGCATTGATCTCACCCCCCATATAGCGGGCGGGCTTTTTAACGCGTTTCAGGATGTCGTAAAGTTGAGCTTGCATAATCGATCAAGGATTAGAAATCCTAACCCAGAACCTGCATCTTTACGCGCGAATCCGGCTCCAAGTCAACCCACTCATAAGAAAGCGCCCGAGATTCCAACTTATGGGCCGTCTGCCATTTTCCATTTTTCAACACCAAATGCTCCAAATCCATGGAGGCCCAAGGATTATGATGGCAGTAACGGTGACTCGTATCAGGGTCGGTATAACGCACCCCCAGGCATTGTTGGGGGGGATTATAGATGGATCCTGTAAATCGATCTTTTCCATCGTTGACATCAAAAACCCAGCCTTCGAGCGAGCGCCTGGTATTGCTTTTAAGCCAAAGCCTAGCGGAGTTCATGAAATAATCTTTTCCATCGATATGAAGATAAAACACCGCCAAAGGAGGCGCCTTGAAAGGGCCCACAGCCGCTTGGGCAATCAGGCCTTCGGCCACAGCAGTTTCGTCTCCTTTGAAGGTATTCCCATGAAACCAGCTCCAACCCAGGGCATGTTGCTTCCCCCAAATATGGGCCAGTTCTCCGGGCGCATTTTGAAATTCGTATTTTTTTCCGTTCAGTTCGATTTCACCCGAAACCTGCAGGAAAGGTTTTTCAATCAGATATTTTGTCTTGGGAATAGGCCCCGAATACATCCACCCATAAGGATAGAGAGGCTTGGGGCCCAGCAGCGAATGAAATTGGATTTTCCATTTGAGCTGAAGATGAGGCTCCGTCACCTCTCCCTCGCTGGCTTCTTCTTCCAATAAGGCCGACCCAATTTTAAAGTAAAACGCAGAATCTTTTTTGGAAGAAAGACTCGCTTGGCTCAGAGGCAGCGAAATCCGATGCCCCAAATTTAAAAGGGGATCACCCGCATCGGCCACCATGGTCCACAAATCGGCATGGGCAGGAAATTGGGTGGATTGATGCAAGGTAAAGCGCAACCAGATGGCTTTTTCTTCTTCGAGCAAATGAAATTTGAGGAAGAAGACTTCGTAGAAATTGGGGCCTTTGGGGAATTGGATTTGCATAGTTAATCCCTAAAATTTCGAAACTGCAGGGGGATTTTAAAATCTTTCCCCTTCACCAGGGCCATGACCGCCTGCAAATCATCCTTATTTTTTCCGCTCACTCTTAATTGCTCATCTTGAATTTGCGCATTCACTTTGAGTTTGGATTCTTTAATGGCCTTGTTAATCTCTTTGGCTTTCTCCGTCTCGATGCCTGAAATCAGTTTCACCTCACTCCGCAACATGCTGCCTCCTGCAGGTTCTACTTTTCCAAATTCCAAGGCCTGAATATCTACGCCTCGCTTGGTCATCTTGCTCATCAAGATTTCTTTGATGGCATTCATTTTATAATCATCGTCGGCCAGGAGTTTGATGACTTCTTTCTCGAGTTTGATTTCCGATTTTGAATTTTTAAAATCGTAGCGGCTGGTGATTTCCTTGATGGCATTATTCACCGCGTTGTCGACTTCTTGTGGATTCAGTTCTGAAACAATATCGAAAGAGGGCATGGGAGACAGTTCTCAGTGGCCTGTACTCAGTTGTCAGTTTATGCTGAAAACCTAAAGACGGGTGCTGAGGACTGATAGGTAAATCAAGTTTCAATTTTTTATCTCTTTTGGACAACGGGCCGAGCTTACCCAAAATCAAATGATGATTCAAAGTAAATAACTTTATCTGAATGGCGGAAGTAAAAGAGAGTCTGGCAGAAACAGCATCGGAGATGGATATGCCGAGAGGCCAGGGGGAGTTTTTGCGTTGGCAATTATCGTGAACATACCTTCGATTGGTTGGCAGCAGTTCAAAATTCAATTTTCCATTCACTTTCCTCCAAGGTTTGCCAACGGCTTTGTTGCCAATCCTCTTCATCCTCACCTTCGAATTCTTCTAGATGGCTGCGAATGGCATGGGAGAGGGCTTCAAAACAATTGAGCGTTTGAGGGTTTTTGTAGGATGGCCCGCAACAATTCAAACCGGAGAGTTGTGCTAGAATCTCTTCAGTGACTACTCCTGCCTGAAAGAGTAGGGAAATAAAACGATTGATCAAGGTGTGTTGAGCCGCAGAACAGTTGGGATGGCTGGCTTCCAGATGAGTCAGTGCCTCGAAGATGCCTTCTTCGTCGTGATTGAGCGTGATCCAAAGCTTTCCACAACAGGTAGTGTAGGTATAGGTTTTTCCTGTGAGTTGGTTGGGCCTTGTTCGAGGTCTCCATTCCTCATTACTTTCATACTCCTCTTCTTCCCTTCCTTCTTCCTCCTCGCTGGAGGCATGGTCTTCGGGGAGATTATGGAGCGCAATTACTTCCGTCAGCTCCTCCTCTCCTCCTTCCTCCTCCTTTTTTTCTTCTTCTCCTGAAAGCCCGGTCATTACTTCCAAAGGGGGGGTGAGTGCCGATGGCATTTCTTTTTCAAACCTCAAACCGGTCATGACGTCTGAGGGAATCTCGAAGATTGAGAGGATAGGTGGCTCTTCTTCGGGATTCACTTTTTCTGTTTTCAACATCTCAGTTTCTACCCGCGAGAGGGGCGGCAAGGGAGGAAGTAGTTGGAGCACTTCTGCCAAGGGAATCTGGGTCTCACAAACAGTGTCTTTTACCTCATCATCTGGTTCTGAAGTTTCTTCTACCAAAGGGAAAGCAGCTTCTAGGGGTGGCTCTAGTACTGTTGTGTCTGTGGTAAGATCGGGTTCTGTGATGAACTCAGGTTCAGTTTTCTCGGCGAAAGATTCAATCAAACAGAGTTCTTCCGTTTCGGGTTTTTCTTCGGGTTCTTCAATTTTTAAAGGAGTTGTCCTTTCCAATTTTAAACTTTGAAGGCCTTGTTCTTCACAATAGGTAATTACTTCTTGGAGTTCAGCTGGAGAAAGTTCGTCAGCATTGATCGTCTGAATAACGCCTCCCGCAAAATGACGTTCAAACTCTTTTGCCATCAAAATCTGATTTTTCCAGCTGATATCTTTTTGGCTCACAAATACTTTTTGAATATCTTCCGGAATTTCTTCCAAGTGCAGCAAACTTTTTTGCTGGCCGATTTTTGTCAGAAGAGAGTCTTGAGCTATTCCTCTAAATTTTGCCACCTGGGCAAGGAAGGGGTGTATCCAATTAATAATTAGATTTTCGTCAAAAGATTGGAGCGTTACCAACGTTGGATAAAGATTGATTCCCAAAGTTAATTCACTCAATCGGGTGATGAAATCATCTTCAATCAGCTGGGTGAGCCCGGCATTTCTTACTGGAAAGGATTTTGCTTCCCAGTTTGATCCTTCGTAATTTGGGTAAACCCCGCGGTCTTTGGCCAATTGAACCGAGGCTAAAATGGATTCTTCCTCAATGAGCCGTGCAATTTGTGAAGCCAGGCAAAAGGCCTCATCACTTTCATAGGGAATTCTCAGGGTGTAGAGCAAGTCCATCCAGCCCATAAAGCCCAAGGCCAATTTTCGCTCGATCTTGGTTGCTCTTTCGATTTCACTGTTTGGATAAATCCAAAAATCCAGGAGGTTGTCGAGGAAATGAATTGCAAGTCGGGTGTTTTTTCTCAACCTGTCCCAATCGACTTCTTCTTCCTTAATCATTTGACTAAGGTTGATATAGCCATAGGGCAGCACTCGCCCTTGCAACACGTTCTTCTCGCTCGAGCCTCCTTGAGTTTTTGGATAAGCAGGCGAAGAACTTGCACTACACTGAGAGAGGTTGACCACCGGTTTTTGCTCTAGAAAAAAGAGCTTTAAAGAAGAATGCACTGAAAGTGTTTGGTGCAGCATCGAAATATCCCCATATTCCGAATGCTCCGGTGAGGAGAGGGTGATCAGGCTTCCTGACATCCCAAAAGAGGGATTCATTTTTATCTTACCGCTTAACAAACTTTGTAATCGATCTTTTGCCTTCTCAGAAGTTTCACCCAGCAGAACAAAAAAATCCTGGGGATCAAAAGAGGACTTTTCTTCTTTTTCTTGTTCTTGTCGAATTTCGAGGAGTTTCAGAAACAAGTCCCAGTTAAAATTCCCCGCATCCAAGGGAAAACAAAGCTGTGAATTGAAACTTTGTTTTTTGAGCGCATAAATGGATTCTAATACTTCAAAGGGATTAAGACCTTCTGGAGAAGAAAGTTCGAGTCTTCCGGTGGCCTTGCGATGCTTGAGAAAATCGGGATGAAAGAAGAAAGACCCGGGAATAAAATCTTCTGAAGCAATCAGGTTATGAAAGTCGTGGCCTAATTTTTCAGCAGGATGAGAGTGAGGCTCTGAGGAGTAATCCGAATCAATTAAGGCCAAGGCCTGGCAGACTGAAAACAGCCCCTCTTTTGTAAGTAACTCGGAGAAGTCTTTTTCCTTTTCCCATTCCTTTTCTTCGTAGAGCTGCTTTAGTTTTTCTTTGTTCCAAGGGGTATCTTTCAGAGGGGGCAGCTTGGGAACTAGTCGGGCGACTTCTCTCCCTGGCTCCGCGGCCTCAGGACTAAAAGGAGCGATCATCTTTTGTGCTTTTTCGGTTTGTATCTTCTGGACAGAGGCCTTAGGGGCTTCTTGCTCAAAAAACTGTAAATGAGCCAGTTCCTCCCCCACGAGCTCGGAGATAGTTTCAGGACTTGTTGGGAGCCCTTTCATCTGGAGTTTTTTCCCCACTTCCAGGGCAATTCGTTTGGCGACGCCTGCCGTAATCTTTGGAGACCCCAAACTGACCAACTCTTTGATGAGATGTTCGGGATCAAATCTGAGCTTGTGGCAATCCTCAAGGCCCTCTCCTAGAGCCAATTTTTTTTTAACGCTACTTCGATGAACCATTCCCTCTCCTCCCTCAGTTAAAGGCTTGGTTATTCTCAGCACAGCTAATTTTAATAATTTTTTACATTTTATTCCCAACTCGTGCACAGCTTTTCACAGGCTATCCACAGAGATATCCACAATATGATGTATTTATATTTGTAATACATACCATATATTGTGTCTGGTCAATTTATTGTTCTCAAAGACAAGAAACTTATTCCCTTTAAAAAGAGCATTCATCGAGCTTGGAGGGTCTTTATTTTTTTTCTGTATTTATTAAGGAACAGGAGATGGAAAATGGATGAGAAGTCTAATTATCTAAAATAATTAATCTTTTTATGCTTAAGGAGAAAAAGCATTTTTCAAAAAATAAGAGTGAAAATAGAAATAAAAAATAAGACAAACAATTCTATGCAGTTAACAACAGGTCCTGACTTAGGGGTTTGACAGCTTCCAGCAAATTCCCTATATTTTGCTGACACATCGCTTTATAGCTCTTTATTTTTGGCGCTAACTGGATGATGGAATTAACAAATTTTGCCTTGAGGTTTAAGTGATTAAAAAAACGGTTATCATGTTGTCTTTAGCGCTTGTTTTTTCCTCTTGCGCATCTTCCTCCAAACAGTCCGTCAAATCTTCGGCCAAAAAACGCTACCAATATTCAGAAAAACATTCCAATAGGGGCTTTGAAGAAGAAGGGAGTCAAGACTCCCAGGATTCTCTCGAAGACCTTATCTATTCGGAACTTTCTAAACGTCAGCAAGCCATCCTGAAAAAATACCGTGTGCCTACAAGCCATTCTCTTGGTGGCACCAAGTTTGATATTCCCATTGTGGTGAATGATCGGGTTCAAAACTGGATTGATTATTTTGTGAATGGTTCCGGGCGCAAGCATTATGCGCGCTATCTTGCTCGTTCAACACGTTTTGTTCCCACTGAGCTTCGCGTCCTCAAGGAAAATGGAGCACCAAAGGATTTAATTTTTCTATCCATGATGGAAAGTGGTTTTAACACCCATGCCTTTTCTTCTGCCTCGGCGGCCGGCCTTTGGCAATTTATACGGTCTACGGGTAAGCTCTACGGTTTGGAATCGGATTTTTGGTTGGATGAGAGGCGTGATCCTGAAAAAGCTTCGTCCGCTGCTGCAAGACACCTAAAAGATTTATATGTGGAATTTGGAGACTGGTATTTAGCCTTTGCGGGCTACAATGCAGGGGCGGGCAAGGTAAGGCGGGCGATAGAGGCGACGGGTTCCAGAAATTTTTGGGATTTGGCGGCTTCGAGCTATCTAAGGCAAGAAACCAAGGACTATGTCCCCAAAATTTTAGCAGCCGCCATTATTGGAAAATCTCCTGAAAAATATGGTTTTACCGATGTGGTTTTTCAGGATCCCATTGCCATTGAGAAGGTGACTATTTCTACACCGGCGGATATCTACGTCTTGGCAGAGTGCGTGGGAGTAGATGTAGATTTTATCCGGCTGATTAACCCAGAACTCACCCGCAACATGACTCCTCCCAACCGACCCAATTTTCAAGTGAATATCCCCAAGGGAACCAAACGCAGTTTCGAACAAAAATTTGCCAGGCTTTCGCCTTCGGAGCGTTTGGAAAATGTTCGATACGTTGCCCATCGCAAAGACACCTTCAAGACGATTGCCCGAGCCAATGGGATATCCATCGAAACGATTGAACGAGCAAACCCGGGTGTGACGCGAATTTCTGAGGGGGTGGCCTTATTGATTCCAAAAACTTTTGATTCTGCCCCTGTGGTTCCCCCTTCTCTTTCTTATCCCTCCGATTCCAGGGGGATTACCTTGGCGGGCTTGATGAACGAGAAGCCTGAGAAGGAGAAATTGGACAAGAATCGCAAGAAGGCCCGTGGGCTTGCTCGAAACGAGAAGGTGAAGGAGAAGCAGGCAAATGAGAATGATGGAGAAATGAAAATTGCCTGGAAAGAAAACAAGCCAGAAGAAAGAGCGGAAGACAAAACAGACAATAGAAAAACTTCTTTCAAAACGGACGAATTGGCTTCTTCTGAAAAAATCGAGGGCAAGCCCGATCAAAGCCTAGAGCCTTCGGCCTCCGCAAATGTTGAACCCCAGGCTCAGGAGAGCAATAACAATAGCAATGAGGATCAAATTGCTCAGGCCCTGGCAAAGGTTCAAAGTCAGGAAACAGCTTCCAATGAGCCCCTAACCGTTGCTGCAAGCGAAGAATCTGTGACCGATGCAGAAGAGGTGAAGGTGGTGAAGGTAAAAAAGACGGGCGAAGAGGCGGGAACCAAAAACAGCAAAAAGAGAGAAGAAAAGTCCGTTTATTATCAGGTGAAAAAGGGAGAGAACCTTACCCAAATTGCAGAACGATATAAGATAAGCGTGAGTGATCTCAAAGAGTGGAACAATTTGGAACGGCGTAAGAATTTGTGGGTGAATGAAAAACTATTAGTGAAAAATCCATCCAAAAATTCATCTCCTGTGGCAAGGTCGGTTGCCTCTAAGCCCAAGGTGATTGCCTACAAGGTGCAACGTGGAGACACGATTATAAAAATTGCGAAGCGTTACGATCTAAAACCCCAGGAAATCTTGAGCTACAATAAAATGAATCATAAAAATACAATCCGTCCCGGTTTAGTCCTGAAGATTCCCTCCAAATCTTCCAGGGCCTAGAATGAGTTTTCACCTCCATGTCCGACGATTTTAAAATCATTGCCTCGCATCGCAAGGCCACTTTTCTCTACGAAATTTCGGAGCGTTTTGAGGCAGGGATTGTGTTGCAGGGTTCCGAAGTCAAATCGCTGCGTGAGGCCAAGGTCAGCTTGAGTGATGCCTATGCCGGGTTTCACCGCGAAGAACTCTACTTGTTCAATTGCCACATCAACCCCTACTTTAATGCGGCACAATTTAATCATGAGCCACTCCGCATGCGGAAGTTACTGATGCATCAAAAGGAGCTGTTCAAGCTGCATGAAAAAATTGAGACGAAGGGCTTTACTTTAATTCCAACAAAACTTTATTTTAAAAAGGGAAAGGTGAAGGTGGAGCTTGGTTTGGGCAAAGGAAAAAAAATGTTTGATAAACGAGAAAGTACCAAAAAACGTGAGCAGAATCGCGAGATGGATAGGGCGATGAAAAGTAAAAATAAATTCTGATTTTAAATTCGAGTTGCAACCTCATGCAAATGACAAAACTTTTTTTGTTCCTTTTTTTATTCACTTCTTCCACGACTTGGGCCCAAGAAAGCAAACCTACAGAAGATCAATTAAAGCGGGGGTTTCTTTTTGAAACCAGTGCCACCGAGCTTGTCTTAAAACCCGCACAAAAAATGAATCTAGATTTATGGATAAAACCCCTTCGAGCTACCCACGCCGCTTACGTCGTGCGCAGCACGGGAGACCTCACGGGGGTAAAACCCTCTCTTGAAACAGATCCTCTCAATAAAAATCACCTCATTTTAGGCCTTGAGGCCTTAAAATCCACCAAGGCGGAAACGCGCAAGATAGAGATTCAGCTGGGTTTAGAAGGCGCTTTCGAGAAAAAAGACCTCTTTTTAAAAATAAATCCGTAAAAACTTAGCACCTTTCTTGGAGGGCTGCCGATAATATACTTGGAACTAAACCTGAGAAGGAGCCTCTTTATGAACAAAATTATTCAATCGCTGACAATTCTAAGTATTTTCGTCTTATCCACCTTTAGCACAAATTTTGTGAGGGCGGATGCCGGGGCTCATGCTCCAGATGCAGCCGTTTTTACAGTGCCCTCTGTTCCAATGGGTATTGAACATCTTCCTATTCCAGCGGGGACGGGGCCTTTGGGGGATACCAATTATTATGTAAGTTCTAGCGGTGTGGATACCAATCCCTGCACAACGCCTACCAGGCCTTGTCTCACGATCAATGGAGCAGTTTCAAAAATTCCTGACGCAAACACTGATCCGCTTATCATTCGCTTGGCGGCCGGTAATTATGCTCCTGTAACTATTTCTAATAAGAATGTGATTCTCCAGGGTAGTAGTGCTTTGGATACGCGCATTGACGGAGGGTATTCGCAGGCCTCCTTGTCAGTATCCTCCTCCGCTACGGTGGTATTGCAAGATTTGGCCGTTGTGAATGGGGGAGGTGCCTTGTTTTGTGGGGGGGCTATTAACAATCATGCCTCTCTTACCTTGAAACGTGTCGCTGTTATGAATAGCACAGCTCTTGGTGGGGGAGGAATTTGCAACTATCCTGGGGCTTCTTTGGTGGTGGAGGATTCCAGTATTACGGGGAACGTTGCTACGGGAAGCGGAGCTGGAATCTATAATGTAGGGACCATGTCTTTGCTTAACACGACGGTTTCAATGAACTGGACGAATGGATCGGGAGGAGGTTTGTATCTGGGCACGGGTTCCCATAATGAAATTTCTTTCTCCAGTATCACCTCCAATGTATCGAATGCAGATAGGCACTTGTCTAGTAGCACGGGGGCAGGCTTGTTTCTTGTCGATAGATCCACTTCCAGTATAAAAAATTCGATCGTAGCTAATAATGTTGGAGGGACAGGGGCAGTGGGCGGAACAGAGTTAGCGTCTTCGGATTGTGCCACGGATGCTGGTGGAACAATTTCTTTTTCCCGTTCTGGTACTAATTTATTTTCTTCGACGGTCTCTGATACGTGTAATATTACCGCAACTCCTAATCTGAATTTAGGCTTAGTCTTTTACAATGGTGGCTCAACCCTCTCCCAGCTGATTCAGGCAGGAAGCCCTGCAACTGATGCGGCCACAGATTGTAGCGATGTGGATAGTAATCTAGTAGATCACGATCAACGTGGTATCCCCCGTTCTGCCACTCTTTATGGCACTTGCGATGTGGGGGCCTTTGAGGCAACGCCGATTTTAGCGCCTGTCTATTTGGGCGCGGCTCCTGCATCTGGTCCTGCACCCGAATTGTGGTTGAACTTCATCAATTTTGGAGATGTCCCTCAAGGTTCTACCGCTACTTATTATCTGCGCCTTCGAAATATGGGTCAGACTCCCCTGAATGTAGGAACCTCTCATTTTGATCCTGCACCCGGTTTTTCGACGACAGCCTTTAATTGGCACGCGGGACATCCGGTTGCTGCCGGAGCCACAGATCCCTGCAGCGTTGTCGCGGTGGGTGACTTTTGCGTAGTGGCTGTTAATTTTACACCGGATCATGTGGGTGCTATTAGTTCACACTTGAGTTTTACGGGGAACAATCCTGCGATCTTTGCAGCGCTCGCGCCTATCACCTTGTCTGGCAATGGAGTTGTCCGGCCTGCTTCCTTTAGCCTAAGTTCCACTCCAGGACCCAATGTTTCAATCAATCTGGGAGGTACTTTGCCGATACAGGTTACGTTGACCCCAGGCAGTGGTTTTAGCGGAGGAAGCCCTACCTTTAGCTTACATGAAACTTCGCCAGGAACCTTGCCCCATGGGCTTGTGGCCAGATTTTCAGATTACAATGCCAGCACCCATCAGACGACCTTAACTCTTTCTATAGGAACTGATGGTGCGGTTACAACTACACCGGCTGCCCTACAAATTCAGGCAACGGTGGGATCGGAAACGATACAGATCCCCTTGAATCTTACGGTGAATCCAGTGGGTGGTCCCTCTGGACCTACGGCGCCTATTAGCTTGGCTCTGTCTTCGAACACTGCCTCGCTGATTCAGGGACAAACTTCTGCAGCGATTAATGTAACTCTTACTCGTTCCAGTTTCCCCGGAGTGGTGGTGTTGAGCTTGGAAGGGGATAATGTGGATGGGGTGACGGCGAATTTCACCCCCAACAATTTAACCGCAAATGATAGCGTGTTAACCTTTACAGCCTCTCCCACCGCTGCTGCTGGAGTACGAAATCTGCAGGTGGTAGCTACGGGTGGCGGGACGGTCCAAAGGGCGGCATTTACTCTTACTATTGTGTCGAGCTCAGCCGCTGCACCCGGCGCAGCCCCAGCCCCGGGTGATGGGAGTGTGGATGCCCCCCTGCCTGGGAGTGGAGGAGGTAGCGGAGGATGCAGCTTGGATGCGTCTTCTGTGTCAGCGAGTTCGTATTGGATACTGTTATCACTGCCTGCTTTGTTAATGCTTCGATTGCGTAGGCGGGATTAAGCTTAAGCAAGAGTAAAAAAGGCCTCCAAGTTTGGAGGCCTTTTTTACTGGAGAAGTTGTTTGGAAAAATTCCCGTACACTGAAGAACGGTGACCAATATAGTGAATAGTCATCTGTTGATTTTGAATAGTGTAGAGAATGCGGTATTGTTTAAACCTTGAGTTCCGCAGATTTTAAAAATGAAAACTGATTCAAAGTCCTCTCTCCCTTGAGGGGAGAGAGTCAGAGAGAGGGTGATCCTGAGTGCACTCGAGGTACCCCTCACCCTAACCCTCTCCCTCAAGGGGAGAGGGGAAATGCTTTTCAGATAAGCATTTGCCAAGAATTAGCAAAAAAATGATTCTTAAAATCTGCGGAACTCAAGTTAAACTTTAAGCTGTAGCAGCCTATTTTTTTTAAAACTGCTCATGGGGAGTATGTTTTTGAGAGGTATCATAAAAGCTCCTTTAACGTATCGTTTCAAGCTACTTTAAAGGCCAGAAAGGGTCAAAATAGGCAAGATCATAGGCAATCTCAGCCCCCCAAATACGCTTTTTGAACTTCTGAATTTTTCAATAAATCGGAGGCGTTTCCTTGCAGTTTGATTTCTCCGGTTTCTAGCACGTAGGCACGGTGTACATTTTCTAGCGCCAGGTAAGCATCTTGTTCTACCAGAAGAATGCTCACCCCCTGTTCGTTGATCTGTCGCAGCGTGGCGAAAATTTGTTCCCGACTTCCGCGCTAAATTTTGAAATATTCAGATAAGTGGATGAAAAGTAAGGATGAGGATTTTAGGGTCAAAATGTAGTGGCCCCTTTTTCTTTTAATTATTTTCCCCTGGCTCACTTTTTTTGTGATATTTCCCTGCGATGTTTGTTCGCGAAGTCCTAAAACCTAATGGCTCTGTCTCCATCCGTATCGTTGAATCACTTCGCTTGGGGAATAAAGTCGTACAGAAAATGGTTCGTTCACTGGGCCAATACAAAGACCCCAAAGAAATCGAAGTCATTAAAAAAACTGCTGAACAACTCATCGTTGAAATCGAAAACAATCGTAATCCTGTTCTCTCTATTTTTGATCCCAGCGATTTTCATGCCGTTAAAAAAAGAAAACAAAAACTCAGTGAAACCGAAACTCCAGAAGCTGG